>JALAGR010000021.1 GCA_022712335.1 Pediococcus sp.
CTGCAACAACCAAACCAAATCGGTCGGGCTTTACCTTCCGCAAAACATTTCGAATTCCAGCAGATTCAAACTGGAAAACACCGCTTGTATCGCCACGCTGGAAAAGTTGTAAAGTTTTTGCGTCATTTAAATCAATCTTCTCAATATCAAAATTCGGTTTTATTTGATGTACTTGTTCCAAAATATTAGCCATCAACGAAAGATTTCGCAGTCCCAAGAAATCCATCTTCAATAATCCAACTCGTTCAACGTAGTTTTTTGAATACTGACTCATCAGCATCCCTTCGTTTCCATCCTGAACTGGCGTCGTTTCAATTAAATTTTGTTGACTCAAAACAATTCCCGCCGCATGTGTTGAAAAATGACGAGGAAGTCCTTCTAATCGTTGTGCTGTTTCAAACATAAAACGATTTCGTTCTGACGTTCGAACAAATTCTTGTAAACGAGTTGATTTAGCTAAAGCTCGTTCTAAAGTTATATTTAGTTCACTCGGAATCAATGCACTAATCTGATTGATTTTATTTGGCATTTCTCCAAAAACACGTGCCACATCTCGAATTGCTTGTTTAGCTGCCAAGGTTCCAAACGTGATAATTTGACCGACATGTTGGTGTCCATATTTATCATGGACGTATTTGAGGATCAACTCGCGTTTATCATCAGGAATATCCAAATCAATATCTGGCATTTGGGCCCGTTCGGGGTTTAAGAAACGTTCAAAAAGCAATCCATATTCAATTGGATCAACACTAGTAATTCCTAACAAATAAGCCACTAATGAACCCGCAGCTGAGCCACGTCCCGGACCCGTCAAAATATGATTTTGATGTGCAAATTGGACTACGTCGTGGATAATTAAAAAGTAGTCCGCAAATCCCATGGATTGGATAATATCCAACTCACGCTCTAATCTTTGTTGATATTCCACGTTTTGTGCATTTTCGCTCTGCTCTAACTGTTGATGACACAGATCTTCTAAATACTGCGTTGAAGTCTCCGCATTAGGCGTTTGAAACTCTGGCAACTGGGGCTGTGCAAATGGAATTTCCATGTTAATTTGCTCAACGACATCGTCCAATTGTTTCAACAATCCTTCGTATCCTGCATCTAAATATTCTTTTTCGAATACGTCGCTTGGTTTTAACCAATTATTTCCTAAATCTTTTGCTAAAATTTCTGGATGGTTAATCACTTCACCTGTTGCAATATCTTTTAAAACTTGCGTTGCAAAATGATCTTCACTGTCTAGATATTCCACATTTGGTAATGGCAAACAGCCAATCTCGTGTTTCTCAGCAATTTGAATTAAAGTTTGACGCATAATATTGGTTTGTTTTAAGTTGATTCCTAAATAAAGTGCCTTGGAATCAGCAAATTGCTGGTACTGTTCTAGCAGTTGAACTGCATCTCCTGACAGCCCTCGCTCAAGTAATTCGGTCATTTCTGATCGTTGGGAAGGGACAATAACAATCAAGCCACCCAGCATATCTTGAATGTCATCAAAAATAAATTTCTGTTTTTGTTCGTTGTTGGTCATCTTAGCCGAACTGATTTGCATTAAGTGATGGTAGCCTTTGACATTTTTAGCTAACAAAACAAGTGCAAATTGATTATCGATTCCCGTCGCACTATCTAACCAAATCGTTAGACCCACCAACGGTTTCACTTCATTTTTAATACAAGCTTGATAGAACTCGACCGTTCCATACATTGTATTATTATCGGTGAGGGCCATTGCTTGATATCCCCGATTTTTAGCTGCAGTAACTAAGTCATTAATTTTAATCGGGCTAGATAACAAACTATAAGAACTTAATACCTGTAATGGCACAAAAGACATTCTCGTCCCCTCCTCTTTTTTACAATTATACTAAATAATTTGAGCTTCTCCAAAAATACAGAGTTTAATTTATTTTCAAGCGCAATTGTGCTAAAATAACTCTTGTTCAGAAAGGGGCCAAACGAAATGAAACAAGTCGTAGTTATTTTTTGGGCATTTATTTTTGGCGAAATTATTGGTTACATTGGCGGTAAGCTCGATGCTTTACCATACACGCCATTAGAAATTGGTATTATCGCAGCTGTAGTGGCACTTCTCACTGCTAATATGATTACATTGATTTCAAAACCTAAAAAATAAGGATGCAATTCCTTGGTAGTAATACCAAAGAGTGCATCCTTTTTTTATTTATTCTGAAAAACTAATTGATCATTCAAAACATCAATATTGACCGTGGAACTAGGACGAACTCGCCCGCTAATAATTTCCTTAGCTAATGGAGTTTCGACGTGCTTAGTAATATAACGTCGTAATGGTCGTGCCCCAAATGCCGGATCATATGCTTGTTCAACGATATAATCTTGTGCGTCATCTGAAATGCTAAGTTTAATTTCTTGGTCACTTAGGCGTTGTGACAAATTCTCAATCAATTTAATTACAATCTGACGAACATCTTGCTTACTCAATGGAGTGAACATAATAATGTCATCGATTCGGTTTAAAAATTCTGGTCTGAAGTAGCCATGCAAGACGTCTTGAACTTGATCACGAATCGTATCATCAATTGTATTTTCGGATTGATTCTTCAAAAGTAGATCTGAACCTAAATTGGAAGTCATGATCAAAATCGTATTTCTAAAGTTTACCGTTCGACCTTGCCCATCCGTTAAGCGACCATCATCCAAAACTTGCAGAAGAATATTAAATACTTCTGGATGAGCCTTTTCGATTTCATCAAATAAAACGATTGAATATGGATTTCTTCGAACTGCTTCGGTTAATTGTCCACCCTCTTCGTAGCCAATGTATCCTGGAGCTGCACCGACTAGCCGTGAAACCGATTCTTTTTCCATGTATTCAGACATATCAATTCTAACCATATTATCTTCTGAATCAAATAGTGCTTCAGCTAACGCTTTCGATAATTCGGTCTTACCAACACCTGTAGGGCCTAAGAAAAGAAATGAGCCAATTGGTCGATTAGGATCTTGTAAGCCCGCACGTGAACGTAAAACAGCATCTGAAACAGATTGTACTGCTTCATCTTGTCCAATCACGCGGTCATGAAGTTTATCTGCTAAATGCAAGAGTTTCTCACGTTCGCCTTCAACTAGTCGTGCGACCGGAATTCCAGTCATTTGACTGATAGTTTGAGCAATTTCTTTATCCGTAACTGATTCTTCCACTAGCCAGTCACCATGGGTATCTTCAGATTGGCTTTCTAATTGCTCCAATTCCTTTTCTAATGCTGGAATGGTTCCATGTTGCAAAATTGCTGCTTGATCTAGATCGTACGAACTTTCTGCTTCTTGCAAATCATGTTTGGCTTTATCCAATTCATTTTTCTTATCACTAATTTTTTTAATTTCTTCTTTTTGTGCGGCCCAGCGCGATTCTAGTTTAACTTTTTCTTCTTTAGTTTCTGATAATTCTTTTTGCAAATCTTTTAAACGCTTAGCTGATTCAGCGTCACTTTCGTTTTTAAGTGCCCGCTCTTCAACTTGCAAACGCATCATTTGACGGTTAACTTGATCTAATTCTGTTGGATTAGAATTCATTTCAACTTTAATTTTAGCTGAAGCTTCATCGATCAAATCAATGGCCTTATCTGGTAAATAGCGATCTGTAATATATCTACTAGAAAGTTTAGCAGCTGCAACTAACGCATTATCATGAATACGAACACCATGATGGATTTCAAAACGTTCTTTTAACCCACGTAAAATACTAATGGTGTCTTCAATCGTAGGTTCCTTAACTAATACACGTTGGAAACGACGCTCAAGTGCTTTGTCTTTTTCGATGTTTTCTCGATATTCATCTAAGGTCGTTGCACCAATTAGATGTAATTCACCACGAGCAAGCATTGGTTTTAGTAAATTACCAGCATCCATACTACCTTCAGTTTTACCTGCACCAACGATCGTATGAATTTCATCAATAAATAGGATGATCTGTCCTGCTGATTTCGATACTTCTTTCAAAACCGCTTTTAAACGTTCTTCAAAATCACCACGGTACTTTGCCCCAGCAATTAAGGAACCCATATCGAGAGAAACAATGGTTTTATCGACTAAATTACTTGGAACATCCCCTTTAGCAATTCGTTGAGCTAACCCTTCCACGATTGCTGTTTTACCAACTCCAGGCTCTCCAATTAAAACTGGGTTATTTTTTGTTTTCCGAGATAAGATTCGAATCACATCTAAAATCTCTTCATCTCGTCCAATAACTGGATCAGGATTTTCATTATGCGCTCTCTTGACTAAATCTGTCCCGTATTTTTCTAATGCTTTATAACCACTTTCTTGTTCTTTTGACGTCACTCTTTCACCCCCACGAAACTCATCAACCTTTGCCAGTACTTGTGTTTGAGTAAGTCCTTGCTTAGTTAGAAAGTCCTTAAATTTATTCTGACCTAATTCAAATAACGCGATTAAAACCGTATCAACTGCTACAAATTCATCTTGTAACTTTTCACGTTGTCGATCTGCTTGAACTAATAATTGGTTGAGTTCAGCTGAAATGGATTGTCCATAATTAACCTGACTACCACTCACAATACTAATTTGATCAAGTTCTTGGTCCAGTTCTGCTTGAACCGCGTTATTATCGATTCCCAAATCCGTTAATAACGTTCCCATCAACTGATCTGGTTGCGTTAAAAATTTAAATAATTCCGGCACACCAATTTCTTGATGTTGGCGGTTCACAGCAATTTGTTGCGCCTCGCTAATTGCTTCTTGAAGTGCCGTTGTCATTTTCTCTGGATTCATTCACAATCGCCTCCCAATTTTTATAAAAATTGATATGGATTTGTATTGGTCGTTGATTCTACAATTTCAATATCCCAACTATTTTCAGCCTTCCATTCGTTAAATAAAGCAGTTAGTTTGGGAATACAAATTTTCTCAACATTATGCCCCACATCAATTACGCGGATTCCATCTGCTAACATGTCGTGTCCTGTGTGATAATACACATCTCCTGTAACAAAAACATCTGCTCCTGCTTTGAGCATTTCTGGATAAAATTTTCCACCATCTCCACCAACAATGGCAACTTTTTTGATTGATGCATCATTATTATTGGAGACTAAGCGTAATCCGCTTAAATTAAAAGTTTGTTTTAATGATTTAGCAAAACCTTCTACTGATGGTGCCGTTGTCAATTCACCAATCCGACCAATATTGGTATCGTAGTGGGCGGAGTAAACTGACTTAACCTTAGTTAGCTGCATTGCATCTGCAAGCCAATCGTTCATTCCACCTTCAGTAACATCTAAATTAGTATGTGCAGAATAAACCAAAATCGAATTTTGAATTAATTTAGCATACATTTGATTTTGCGGATTACTGAAGTCCAAATTTTTAATTGGCCGAAAAATCAATGGATGATGCGAAAAAATCATATCGCAATTTTGCGCAATGGCTTCGTCCACGACTTCTGGACGAACATCTAGCGTTACTAGCACTCGATGAACTGCAGCGTTAACATCACCAATCTGCAATCCAACTGGGTCATGATCAAATGCGATGGTTTTTGGTGCAAAATTTTCGAAACGATCGATTATTTGTTTAGCTAACATATTCGAACATCTCCTTAATGTAATTAATTTGCTTAGTAACTTGATCTAGTTTAGCTTGTCCATGATGGGGATGAGCCTTTAAATTCTCTTCGATTTTTCTTAAACGCTTTAGTTCGCGTTGCCACTTATGCGTATATACATCATTATGACTCTTCATAAGCATTGGTCCAAACATTTGCTCTTTTTCTGACAAATTCATTTCGCCAGGCTCTGCCACAATAATTTCATATAAATGATGGTCTTCAGCCACGATGTCTTCATAAGTGATTTTAAATCCATTGTTAATCAACCAGTCTCTTAATTCGGCTTCACCAACATTAGGTTGTAAAATCAACTTTTTAACATTACTTAATTTAGTTTTTCCATCATTTAATATTTTACGAATCAATTGACCGCCCATTACAGCAATACAAATCACATCAATTGCATCTGTATCTTGAATAACAGCTAATCCATCACCTAAACGTGCTTCAATTTGTTTGGTTGCATCATTTTTTTCAATTTCTTCTTTAGAATTGGATAATGGTCCAGCTGCCACTTCTCCAGCAATTGCACTAATCGCGATTTCATTCTTAATTAAATTAATTGCTAAGTATGCATGATCTGATCCAATATCAGCAATTTTTGATCCCTTAGGCACTAAGCTTGCAACAATTTTTAGTCTTGGTGATAAATTATTTGAATTCATAAAATAAACTCCTATTATTTTTCGTAATTACAATTATA
>JALAGR010000165.1 GCA_022712335.1 Pediococcus sp.
CTTTTTGGGATACCTCGATCTTAATTTTTTGACTACTATATTCTTCTAATTTATATTGTGGGAAAATCCCATTACACATCGCATCAATTTGATAAAAATCACGATCCATCTGTTTAAAAGCTTTCAAAACATTGTTTGGATTACTATCAATCGGATAAACTGGTTCAATCCCAAAAACACAACCAATTTGATAATCAGCATCAATTTGATGCCCTAATTGAACGGCCGCACAACTAGCTAAAGTCATGTTATATCCAATTGTTGCCAACGTCTGGGCTTTATCCGTTAATTCTGAATATTTTAACCCCACTATGATATAAGTAAAGATATCACTGGCTTCAGTTTGAGGATCAATATGATTCATCTCGTTGAATGTGACCCAATATTTCACCTTTCCTTTTAATGCTGTAAACATGGTTTCGCAAAATCTTAAGTAAAAATCAATCACTTTCCGATTTTTCCATGATCCATATTTATGCACCAAATTAAGAGGTATTTCAAAATGATACAACGTAATAATCGGCTCAATCTGGTACCGTTTTAGTTCATCCACCACGTTTTGATAAAATTCAATCCCTGCTAAATTGGGCTTTTCATCATCACCATTAGGATAGATCCGGCTCCAATCAACCGAGATCCGTAAGGCTTTAAATCCCATTTCTGCAAATAATGCGATATCTTCTTGATAGCGATGGTAAAAATCGATTCCTCGATGTGATGGATATCTACTATCATCTTGGAATGCTGCATGAATTTGGCGCGGTTGCCCGTAGGCTCCTTCCGTTACTAAATCCATAATGGCTAAACCTTTACCGTCTTCATCCCAAGCTCCTTCCACTTGGTGAGCAGCAATACTACCGCCCCATAAAAAATCATCTTTAAGTTTCATTTTGAGCTCCTAACTTAACACAATATTCATCGTTAAATCATTAGTGGTCACTTTTTTATTTGTGCTCGGAATAACATCTAAAAATTCGTTAGTGTTGGTAATGATTACCATTACAGTTGTGTCATAACCTGCTTCATTAATTCCAGCAAAATCAACTTGTCCCAATTTTTGCCCTTTACTTACTCGATCACCTTCCTGAACATCTAATTCAAAGAACTGCCCGTTTAGTTCTACAGTATCAATTCCAATATGAATTAAAATCTCAATCCCGCTTTCACCAGTAATTCCAATTGCATGTTTAGTTGGAAAAATAGTTGTGATTTCACCATCAATCGGTGCATAGATTTGGTTATCATTGGGCTTAATCCCAATTCCTTTTCCCATTGCTTCTGAGGCAAATGCAGCATCGTTCACATTTGAAAGTTGAATTAATTCACCGCTAACAACACTGCTTAAAGGAATTGTATTAATTTTTTTATCCGTCACACTGGAATTTTTTGCTACTTGTTTATCAGCATCTTTATCTGCAGGAACTCCTAAAATAAAGGCGGCAACGGCAGCACCAACAAAACTAATAATTACTGAAGCCACCATTAACCATAGATTCATAAAGTGACCTTTTCCAATATAAGCTGGCAAACCAAACAACCCCCAAGCAATGGAATATGCTTTAACGCCGGTCAATCCTGCAAACAGTCCTCCTAACCCACCACCGATCATAACGGCGATAAATGGTCTTCTGAATTTAACAAAAACCCCATAAATTGCTGGCTCTGTAACACCTAAAATTGCGGATAATGTTACCGTTCCAAATAATTGTTTTTGTTTGCTGTTTTTAGTTCTCAAGAAATAGCCTAACATCGCACCACCAACTGCAATATCTGAAATAGTACATGAAGAAATGAAAGCTGGATCATAACCGTTGGAAGAAATTAATGACGCCACAACTGGCATAATAAAGTTACCCGCGCCCAGCATTACAATAAAAGGTTGTAATCCAGAATAAAGCATCATTACAAACCAACTACCTACATACTTCATCAATAGATTAAAGAAAACGATAATTCCTTCTCCAAGGTAATAGCCCATTGGACCAAAAACTAACAATGTAGCAGGAAGTGTAATTAACATAATTAATAATGGCGTTAAGAAATACTGTAAAGTAGCCGGAACTATTTTTTTAACATACTTAGTCACATATCCCATAAACCAAACTGCCAATAAAATTGGAATAAAACTATTAGCATATGTAATTTGAGGTAAAGCAATTGAAAACAAGGTTAAGCCTTTTACGCCATTAATGGATTCCGACAAAATGGTTGCTGCCAGCGCTACTGCTAAATATGGGCTGGCTCCCAATCTTTTAGCACTACTCATCGCCATCAAGATTGGTAAGAAATAAAATACCGAAACTCGTAATGCATCAAAAATTTTATAAGTAGAACTATCAACCGAAATCAGCCCTGTTAAAGAAATGATTGATAAAAGGGCTGCTAACAATCCCGCACAAATGATCGGTTCTAAAATTGGCGTCATCGATTCTGAAACCACATCTAAAATAGCTTTAACCACATTTTTTTTAGCACCTTTGGTATCTTGCACATTATCATTTTGTTCAGTAATACCCAACATTTCAACTAGTTCAGCATAAACATCGGTTACATGTGTTCCAATAATTATTTGATATGCAACATTATTGCTAACGACATCAATAACGCCATCTAAATTTTTGATTGCTTCTGTATCAGCTTTTGTGCGATCTTTTAACGTAAAGCGTAATCTGGTCATGCAATGGACAACAGCTTGGACATTATCTTTACCACCAATTAGTTTAATAATTTGTTGATTAAATTTTTTATACTTCATTGTTAACTTTCCTTTCTCTCAGTTACTCGATTAATATGTATCATTAAATATGTGTATTCATCTTTAGATAATTGCTGTTTAAACTTCTTTAAAACATACGCGTTAATTTTTTCCACCGCTTGATATGCGTTGGGATAGATCGTTTTAACTTGTTCATATAATAGATTAGGCTCCGTATCGTAAGATTCATTTCGATTGACCCGTTCAATAAAATATTGTAAATGTGTCACTAAACGCATATAGTTCAAACTATTTTCATC
>JALAGR010000002.1 GCA_022712335.1 Pediococcus sp.
ATTAAGAGGAGAACTTTAATACTTTTTTTAGAGAATAGACGATTTTGCTGCGAGTCTTAAAAAGTTGAAGTTCGGGTTGCTTATGAACTAGTTTTCTAAGGATACTTAGAAGACCGAACAATTTGTTCGTTATCAATATTAAAGAGGGGCATAATACGCCCAATTTAGGTGGTACCGCGAAGCATCTTCGTCCTATGTTTTAGGACGAGGGTGTTTTTTATTTGGAAAGGAAAGTGAAATACTTAATGGCAAAAGACGTAGATATGTCGACAAAGTACGAGCCCCAAAGCGTTGAACAAGGACGCTATCAAGAGTGGGTTGAACAAGGACAATTTAAACCAAATGGTGATAAGAAAGCAAAACCATATTCAATCGTTATTCCCCCTCCAAATGTAACTGGAAAGTTGCATTTAGGACATGCATGGGATACAACATTGCAAGATATGTTGATTCGTCAAAAACGAATGTTAGGTTATGATACAGTTTGGATTCCAGGAATGGACCATGCCGGAATTGCAACCCAAGCTAAAGTTGAAGCTAAGCTTCGTGAACAAGGCATTTCACGTTATGACTTAGGTCGCGAAAAGTTCATTGACCAAGTTTGGGAATGGAAAGATGAATATGCAGATACGATCCATCAACAATGGGCTAAAATGGGACTTTCACTAGATTACGATCGTGAACGTTTTACCCTTGATGAAGGACTATCTAAAGCGGTTAAAAAAGTTTTTGTAACTCTTTACGAAAAAGGCTTGATTTACCGTGGCGAATACATTATCAACTGGGATCCACAAGCTCGTACAGCATTATCTGATATCGAAGTTGAACATCAAGATGATCAAGGTGCTTTCTACCATGTTAAGTACTTTTTTGCTGATGAAGGATTTGAATTTGATGGTAAGAACTACATTGAAATTGCCACAACGCGTCCAGAAACGATGTTTGGTGATGTTGCAATTGCTGTTCATCCAAGTGACGAACGTTATAAAGATATCGTTGGTAAAGAAGTGATTTTACCACTTCAAGGTCGTCGTCTTCCGATCATTGCTGATCAATATGTTGATCCTGAGTTTGGAACAGGTATGGTAAAAATTACACCAGCCCATGACCCTAACGATTTTCAAGTTGGTAACCGTCATGATTTGAAACGCATTAACACAATGAATGAAGATGCTTCAATGAACGAAAATGCTGGTAAGTATGAAGGTATGGATCGTTTTGAAGCTCGTAAAGCAATCGTTAAAGATCTTGAAGACCAAGCTTACATGATTAAGATTGATCCAATCGTTCATAGCGTTGGTCATTCTGAACGAACTGGGGTACAGGTGGAATCACGTCTTTCAACTCAATGGTTCGTTAAGATGGATGAATTATCTAAGATGGCTTTAGATAACCAAAAGACTGATGACAAGGTTAACTTTGTTCCAGAACGTTTTGAACATACATTTAACCAATGGATGGAAAATGCTCATGATTGGGTAATTTCACGTCAATTATGGTGGGGACATCAAATTCCAGCTTGGTATAACAAGCAAACTGGTGAAGTTTATGTCGGTGAAGAAGCTCCTCAAGATATTGAAAACTGGGAACAAGATCCCGATGTTTTGGATACATGGTTCTCAAGTGCTTTATGGCCATTTTCAACAATGGGTTGGCCAGATGAAAATTCAGAAGACTTTAAACGTTACTTCCCAACTAGCACATTAGTTACAGGTTACGATATTATCTTCTTCTGGGTTGCTAGAATGATTTTCCAAAGTCTTGAATTTACTGGTAAACGTCCATTTAAAGACGTGTTACTTCATGGTTTGATTCGTGATGAACAGGGCCGTAAGATGAGTAAGTCTCTCGGAAACGGAATCGATCCAATGGATGTAATCGATAAGTACGGTGCTGATGCACTCCGTTGGTTCTTATCTAATGGTTCGACAGCTGGACAAGATTTACGTTTCAGCTACGACAAGATGGATTCAGCATGGAATTTCATTAACAAAATTTGGAATGCTAGTCGTTACGTAATCATGAACTTAGATCAAGTGGATCAACCACAACTTCCAGAATTAAGTCAATTAACATTAGCTGATAAATGGATTCTAAGTCGTCTAAATAAGACGGTCGAACAAGTTACCCACTTCTTTGACGTCTATGACTTTGGTGAAGCTGGACGCGCAATGTACACCTTCATCTGGGATGATTTCTGTGACTGGTACATTGAAATGAGTAAGGAAATTTTAAATGGTGATGATGAACAAGCCAAGGTTAATACGCAAAATGTATTAGCATACGTACTTGACCAAACGCTCCGTTTACTTCACCCAGTAATGCCATTTGTTACAGAAAAAATTTGGCTTTCAATGCCACATGATGGCCAATCATTGGTTAATGCTGCTTACCCAGTTGCTCATGTAGAATTAGAGAATCAAGATGCTGAAGAAGGAATGGATCATTTGATTGGTTTGATTAAAGCCGTTCGTAATATCCGTTCAGAAGCTGGTGCTCCAATGTCTAGCTCAGTCGATCTTTTAATTAAGACGGATAATGCTAAGTTGATCCAACTCTTTAACGAAAATCGTGATTACATTGATCGTTTCTGTCATCCAGCTAATTTTGAACTTGGAACAGATGTTGAAGCTCCTAAGTTATCAATGTCAGCTGTAATTACTGACGGAGAAATCTATATTCCATTAGCTGAATTAGTTAATTTGGATGATGAAATTGCTCGTCTTGAAAAAGAAGAAGCTAAGTATGAACAAGAAGTAAATCGAGTAGTTAAGAAACTTCAAAATGAACGTTTTGTAAATAATGCACCTGATGACGTTGTTGCGGCAGAACGTGCAAAACAAACAGATTATGAAGGTAAACTAGAAGCTACTAAGCGTCGTCTTGCAGATATTAAATCAGAAGGCAAATAACGCACGTTTTATTTACAATTTGAATTAACATTAAAGAACTGCGGACAAAAGTATTTTTGATGCAGTTCTTTTTTGCTAGGGAGGGGATTATGGTGGACTACAAACAAGCTTTGGCATTTATTCACGGACGACCTCGGATGCGAAAGGAACCTACTTTAAAAAGAATGGAAACATTCTTAGGAAAGATAGGACAACCGCAAAAATCAATTCGAGGCGTCCACGTTGCTGGGACTAATGGAAAGGGTTCAACAATTGCATTTTTGGCACAGATGTTAGAAGATTCAGGACATCAAGTAGGAACATTTACGTCACCATTTTTAGAGCGTTTTAACGAACGAATCGCGGTGAATGGTATGCCAATTAGTGACGAAGAAATTGTTGAATTAGTCGAGTGGATTAAGCCAGTTG
>JALAGR010000166.1 GCA_022712335.1 Pediococcus sp.
ATACTAGCGGACAAAACTCGATGTTTAGCCGTGAAATGAATGATGTCATTGCCCACATGAAGGAGCTCGGATTTAGTTTTGATAAGAATCTTTTAGATAATAGCGAGCCGTTAGATCTTGATGTTCAGTTGAAACACCAGACACCGGTGGATGTTTTAGATCAGATCTTCATTACCACGATGGACAATGAAAAATATGACTTTAAAAAAGTTGGTGAGGACAGTTATCTGGTCGCTCTTGATGGCAACCAAACAGTCACTATTAAACAAGACAATCTTGCGCATACTAGTAGCCTAAAGTTAAATACTGATCGTAAAAATAAATCGCTGATTGAATTCTTTGGCAGCTATCCTTTCTTGGTGCCGTTAACGATTACGGATTAATGAAACTGTGCCAATCTTGGCACAGTTTTTTTCGTCAAATTCACGAGGCCTTTGAAAATTATTAAGGTTTTCGCCTTTTTTTACAAGGAAATCACGTTCAATCGTGAAAGTCATTAAATCGTATGATATACTTTGAAAGTTGATATGAAAGAGTATCATTTACCATGTTTGAAAGAGGGTAGAGATTGTGTGTGGAATTGTAGGATTTATTGATCGTTCAAATACAACGCAAAAAGAACAAATTGTTAAAAATATGATGGATACAATCGTTCACCGCGGACCTAATAGCGCTGGACAATTTATTGATGAAGGTGCCGCTTTAGGTTTCCGTCGTTTAAGTATTATTGACCTTGAGGGCGGTACACAGCCGATCAAAAATGAAGACGGTACAAAAATTATCACCTTTAACGGAGAAATTTATAACTACCAAAGTATTCGCGAAGATTTGATCGCAAAAGGGCATGTTTTCACAACGCATGCAGATACTGAAGTGCTATTACATGGTTATGAAGAATATGGAATTGACTTATTACAAAAAATTCGCGGCATGTTTGCTTTCGTGATCTGGGATACGAAAAAACAAGAATTATTTGGCGCTCGTGACCATTTTGGAATTAAGCCGCTTTATTACACCATAATGAATGGAACGTTTATGTACGGCTCAGAAATCAAGAGCTTCTTGCAGCATCCAAACTTTGTTAAAGAACTAAATAAGGAAGCTTTGAAGCCTTATATGACCTTCCAATATTCAGCACTGGATGAAACCTTCTTCAAAAATGTTTATCGGATCAAAGAAGGCCATTATTTTATCTACAAAGATGGCAAATTAGACATTCAGCAATATTGGGATGTGAAAGAGCAAGAAACCAATATGACTTTAGAAGAAACGGTTGATTTAATCGATGATACCGTGGTGAAATCAGTTGAAGCGCATCGAATTGCCGATGTTGAAGTTGGTTCGTTCTTGTCATCTGGTGTGGACTCAAGCTACGTAACAGCTGTCTTACGCCCAGAACATTCCTATTCGATTGGGTTCGGGGACAAGTCTTATAACGAATCGATTGAAGCCAAAAAATTGGCTGATTTAATTGATTTAAACAATACTTCTCGTGTCGTTACCGGCGATGAAGCCTTTGAATACTTCCCGTTGATCCAATACCATTTGGATGAGCCCGATTCTAACCCTTCATGTGTGCCGCTGTATTTCTTAACTGAACTTGCTAGCCGTGATGTACGGGTGGCGTTGAGTGGTGAAGGCGCTGATGAATTGTTCGCTGGGTACCAAGCTTATGGAATGAATACAAAGTCAAAAGCAGTTAAGGTTGTAGCTGAAGGTCTTAAAAAATTACCAAAGGGTATGCGTTACTCGATCGCTAAAGGATTGAAGGGCAAAACCTTTAAAGGTGCATTGCATTTGTACACTTCTTTAGCACCAGCGGAAGAGTTCTTTATTGGTCAAGCGAAGGTCTTTGAAGAAGATGAAGCAGTTGACTATTTACAGCCTGAATACCAACAAAGTCCAACGATCAAAGACATTGTTGATGTTCACTACGAAAAAGTTCAAGATATGTCTGAAATCAAAAAAATGCAGTATTTGGACATGCACCAATGGATGCCGAAAGATATTCTCTTGAAGGCTGACAAATTGGCAATGGCTAATTCATTAGAAGTTCGGGTACCATTACTAGACAAAGAAATGATGAAGGTCTCTGAAATTGTACCAACGAAATATTTGATCAATGCTGAAAATACGAAATTTGCCTTCCGTCAAGCGGCCGCACGTCATTTGCCAGAGGAATGGTACAATCGTGAAAAACTGGGCTTCCCAGTGCCGATCAAAGATTGGTTGCGTGAGGAGAAATTTTATCAAATCGTGCGGGATGTCTTTACGCAAGACTTTGTCAAAGAGTTCTTTGATCAAGAGAAAATTGTAAAACTACTAGACGATAATTTCGCTGGAACAGCAGACGGTCGTCGTAAAATCTGGACAATCTACACATTTTTGACTTGGTACCAAGTGTACTTTATCAATGATGGCGTAAAACCAGTTCCAGCCACAATCGCGTAATTGTTTAACTGGATTTGACAAAAATATTAAGTCAGGTTAGACTAGGAACAAGGAAACTTAACAAAAATTATGAGGTGTCTTGGTGAGTGTAGTTATTTAATTTGGAGTAACTTGATAGCGAAAAAAAGACTGTTTTAACAGGTTTATTTCGCATGCCAAATTAGATGATACCTATCAAAGCTGATGAACTCGAATTCAAGCTGTGAAGAGGAATCTTCACAGCTTTTTTGTC
>JALAGR010000167.1 GCA_022712335.1 Pediococcus sp.
ATATGTCAGTCAAGAGTAAATTTTCAAAACTTTCTATCGCATTACTATCAGGTGCAGCTATTGGTGCAGCAATGATTACAACAGGCGGTAGCGCAAATGCCGACGAAATTTACACAGTAAAATCTGGTGACACTCTCTCAGAAATTAGTTACGCATTTAACTTAAATGGTGACTATAACTCAATCGCTAAAGCAAATCACATCAAAAACGTTGACGTTATCAATGTTGGACAAAAATTAGTTATTACAAATAGTGGTAACATCAAGAAAGCTACAAAATCAGAAGTTAACTCACTTCCAGAAGTAGCTAAGAATACAAATGCTGCAAACGCAGCAACAACATCTACTACAACAAACACAAATACAACTGCTACTAATAATGTTGCTTCAACACAAACAACAACTAAATCAACTTACGTTGCACCAGCACAAACAACTACTACACAAACTAGTTCAAATGGTGGTTCAGTAGCTCAACAAATGGCTGCTAAGACTGGTGTTTCAGCTGCTACATGGCAAGCAATCATCAACCGCGAATCAGGTGGTAACGGTAGTGCTGTTAATGCTTCATCAGGAGCATACGGTTACTTCCAATTATTAGGTCATGGCGAACATGCTGGTATGTCAGCTGCAGAACAAGTTAACATGGCTGCTAGCGTTTATAAAGCTCAAGGTATGTCTGCTTGGGGTTACTAAACTAAAGGTCATATATTAAAAACAGAGGGAATTTTTCTCTGTTTTTTTGTGCTCAATTTGTACTAGAAAATAAACAATTTAAATTAAATATTTCATTTTAGATTTTTTTGCAAAAATAAGAATGTTGTTATATCAACGTTTGTACGATTAATGTTACAGAATATTACTTCTTTTTACAAAAATCGGTGATATTTACGAATATCCAAAATATATTTGTAACAAACGTACTGTAAAGTAATTACCTGTTAAGAAGAAAATATAAAATGATTTTAAAAAACGAGGAGATATATTTATATGTCAATCAAAGCTAAACTTTCAAAACTTTCTATCGCATTGCTTTCAGGAGCAGCTCTTGGAGCAGCTATGATCACAACAAGTGGTAGCGCAAACGCTGACGAAATCTATACAGTAAAATCTGGTGATACTCTTTCAGCAATTAGTTATGCATTTGGTTTAAACGGCGATTATAACTCTCTTGCAAAGGCAAACGATATTAAGGATGCCAATGTCATTGAAGTTGGACAAAAGTTAGTTATTACAAATTCTGGTAACATCAAGAAGGCTACAAAGTCAGAAGTTAACACACTTCCAGAAGTATCAAAGAATACTAACGCTTCAGGAACAACTACAACAGCAACACAAACAACAACTACAAATAACACAAACACTGTTAAAACAACTGCAACAACAACTGCTACAAAGACAAACACAGTAGCAACAACATCATCAGTTTCTGGTGGCGAAGCTGCCGCTAAAGCATGGATTGCTAATAAAGAATCAGGTGGTTCATACTCAGCTACAAACGGACAATACATTGGTAAATATCAATTATCATCTTCATACTTAAACGGTGACTACTCTGCTGCAAACCAAGAACGTGTCGCAGATAACTATGTTAAGAGCCGTTATGGTAGCTGGTCAGCTGCTAAGTCAGCTTGGTTATCACAAGGTTGGTACTAGAATAAGGCTTAAAGTCTTAAATTAAGAGAGGCAAACTTATCAAGTTTGTCTCTCTTTTTTGGTATTATATTCACAATTTTTTCGATAAAAAAGGATATACTTGATAAAGTAAAAGGAATTGGAGGAGTTTTTAAATGCGTATATTAATGATTGAAGATAATAAATCTGTTTCCGATATGATGGGAATGTTTTTTAAAAAAGAAAAGTGGAATGTGACTTTTGCATACGATGGATTAAAAGCAATCGAAACTTTTAAAGCTGATCCAGAGCAATGGGACATTGTCTTACTTGATTTAAACTTGCCTGGTAAAGATGGTATGGAAGTTGCTGCAGAACTTCGACGCATGTCACAATCAATTCCGTTGATTATGCTAACTGCACGCGATTCAGAAAGTGACCAAGTTCTAGGTTTAGAAATGGGCGCGGATGAATATATTACAAAACCGTTTAGCCCAATCACTTTAATTGCGCGAATCAAGGCTTTGTATCGTCGAGTATCAATGAGTAGGGAAACTTCTGAAAATGGTACACAGAACACCAAATATGATGTTAGAACGACTCATCTTAAAATTAGTACGATCACCCGTGAAGTTTATCTAGACGAAAAATTGATTTCAGATTTAACACCAAAGGAATTTGATTTACTAAAAACACTAGCTCAAAAACCAATGCAAGTATTCTCTCGGGAACAACTTTTGCAAATGGTATGGGATTACGAATATTATGGAGACGAACGAACGGTAGATGCTCATATCAAAAAGCTTCGTCAAAAATTAGAAGCAGTTGGACCTCAAGTGGTGCAGACCGTGTGGGGAGTCGGTTACAAGTTTGATGATAGTAAAATCGATGAGGATTAAATAATATGAAATTATTTTTTCAACAGATGATGGCATTTTTAGTAGTAACATTGTCGACTTTGTTAATTGTCGGATTAGTGTTTATTCAGTTTACTAAGGATTCTGTTTATCGTAATAAATGGCATTCGTTGCAAGAGTACGCAGATAGTATTTTTCAACAGTCAATCGTATTAGACGCAGAAACTGCGGACGTTAAAAATGTTCAAGTTGACCAGCTACAAGGTGTCGAAAAATTATTAGATAATCAGCATATCCATTTTACGATTTACACTAACGATGGAAATACAATTAGTTATCCAAATCGAAATATGGCTTCACAAATTACTAAAGCACAATGGAAAAAACTTAAAAATGGTAACGTGGTTAAATCAAAATCGCGGATGAATTTTGATAAGTCACGACGCAACATTACGATGACTGAAATGGACAAACCGTATTTTAATCGAAGTGGAGATTTAGTTTGCGTTATTTCAATCGGATCTCCATTGGCGAACGTTCAAGCGGACATTGAAAAGGTACAGAAAAATCTTTTCATGACGTTTGCATTTGCAATTTTAGTTGCCATCGTTGCTTCTTATTTCTTATCACGGTATTTAGTAAGACGAATCCAAGCAATTCGAGAGGCGGCACATAAGGTTACGGAAGGTGACTTTAACGTTCAATTAGTTTCGGGACGAAAAGACGAAATTGGTGAGCTAACCAATGATTTCAATATTATGACTGCCTCTCTAAAAGAGTCCAATGATGAAATTAAGCGTCAAGAGGAGCGTCGTCGTGCTTTTATGGCAGATGCGGCTCATGAGATGCGAACACCTTTAACGACGATTAACGGCATTTTAGAGGGTCTGGAGTACGATGCAATCCCTGAGGACAGCAAAGAAGAGAGTGTTCATCTAATGCAACGGGAAACTAAGCGTTTAATTCGATTAGTCAATGATAATCTAGATTATGAAAGATTACGAACGAACAAAATTAGCTTAGATCGCCATCAAATTAATTTGAAACAAGCTACGCAAAGAATCAGTAAGCAACTGGCGAAAAAAGCCACACTTGAAAATGATGTAATTGTTGTGGACATGGCAAATGATGTAATGGTTTATGCTGATACAGATCGCTTGGTACAAATTTTATTTAATATTATTCAAAATGGGATTCAATTCACGCAAAATGGAAAAATTACGATCCGAGCTCAAAATGTTAAGGATGGTACGGATATCCAGATTAGTGATAACGGAATTGGAATGACTGAAGAACAGATTAAAAATATTTGGGAACGATATTATAAAGCAGATGCTTCCCGTATTCAAACGAAGGGCGAGTCTGGTTTGGGAA
>JALAGR010000168.1 GCA_022712335.1 Pediococcus sp.
AAATAATGCCTTGTATGCATCTTCATATTTAGTAATATCGCCTGCACCCATGAAAATTAGTACAGCGTCATGTAAATCACTAATTGCAGATAGGTCGTCTTGGTGAATCAACTTCGTGTTGTTGCCAATCTTATCAGCTAAATCTTGTGAAGAGACTGCTCCAGCATCTTCACGTGCTGAACCGAAGATTTCAGTTAAAACAACTTGATCAGCCAAACTTAAGCTCTTAGCAAAACCATCCATTAAAGCAGCCGTTCTTGAATAAGTATGTGGTTGGAAAACAGCAACAATTTTCTTGTCTGGAAATTCTTGACGAGCTGCATCTAATGTTGCTTTGATTTCAGATGGATGATGAGCGTAATCATCGATCAAAACATTATCAGCAACTTGTTCTTTAGAGAAACGACGTTTAACACCTTGGTAAGTTAAAAGTTCTTTTTGAACAAGTTCAAGATCAACATTTTCAAAGTACGCAACGGCAATTACTGCAAGTGAATTTAACACGTTATGTTCACCAAACAAATTAATTGTGAAGCGACCCAATTTTTCGCCCTTGTGCATAACATCAAATTCTGATCCTGTAGTTGTACGGCTAATATTTTTAGCTTGGAAATCATCGTTATCTTCAGTTCCATAATAGTAAACTGGTGCAGTTGTTTTAATTTTACGAAGACTTTCATCTTCACCCCAAGCAAAAATTCCCTTGTGGACTTGGTCAGCCACTTGTTGGAAGGCACTTTCAACGTCTGCAAGGTCTTTATAATAATCAGGATGATCGAAATCAACGTTCGTCATAATCATATAGTCAGCATGGTAGGCAATAAAATGACGACGATATTCATCAGCTTCAAAAACAAAGAATCGGGCATCAGGAATTCCTTTACCAGTACCATCGCCAATTAAATAACTAGTTTTATCTAGTCCACTTAAAACATGAGCTAGTAAACCTGTTGTACTTGTTTTACCATGGGTACCTGCTACACCAATACTTGTATACTTATCTAACATTTGACCAAGTAATTCGTGATAACGAATTACAGTAAGCCCCATTTCTTTAGCACGTTTAATTTCAGGATGTTCATCTGTAAATGCATTTCCAGCAATTACTGTTAATCCTTCACGTAAATTATCTGGATTAAAAGCTAATATCTTAATTCCAGCAGCTTCTAAGCCCTTTTGTGTAAAGGTATATTGTTCAATATCTGATCCTTCTACTTTGTATCCTTCGTCATGCAAAATAAGTGCCAAGGAACTCATCCCTGACCCCTTAATACCGATAAAATAATAAGTTGAATCTTTATCCACCTTTACCACTCCTATAATTAAATTGTTTTTAGTTTACCACAAAATCTACTCTTCATTACTGCTTCCATCATAAAAAACTTCACGTGGCTTTGACCCACGCGATCCAGAAATATAGCCTGAAGCTTCAAGCTGATCAATAATTGTTGCTGCGCGATTATAACCAATTGAAAACATCCGTTGTAGTTTAGAAGTTGAAATTGTCTCTTCATTTCCTAGAAATTCAAGAACATCATCCATTAACTCGTCTTCACTATTCAATTCTTCACTTTGTGCCTTTAACTCAGTCGGATTAAAAGCATAATGTGGAGCTGCTTGTTCACGCACAAAATCTGTAACATCATCAATTTCTTCATCAATAAAAGCACCTTGTAAACGACTAGGATTACTCTTACCATTTCCAAGAAACAACATGTCTCCTCGTCCTAATAGGCGTTCCGCTCCTGAATGATCTAAAATTGTTCTGGAATCCACTTGACTTGATACCATGAACGCAACACGAGTTGGAATGTTATTTTTAATCAACCCTGTAACAACATCCACACTTGGTCGTTGTGTAGCAATCAACAAATGAATCCCAGCGGCACGAGCTTTTTGCGTAATTCGGACAATATAGTCTTGTACTTCAGAAGAAGAAACCATCATTAAGTCTGCTAATTCATCAATAATCACCACAATGTACGGCATTTTATTAGCAAAATCTCCCGCTTTTTCAGCCTTTTTATTGAACTGTTCAATATTACGAGCCCCAGCAGCTGCTAGACGTTCATAACGTTCATCCATTTCCTTGGTAACCCATTTTAAGGATGCCGATGCTGCTTTAGGGTCTGAAATCACTGGTGCTAACAGATGTGGAAGTTCATTATATGGCGCAAGTTCCACCGTCTTAGGATCAATCAATAGTAATTTTAACTCTTGTGGAGTTGCTTTATATAAAAGCGACACCAAAACACTGTTGATGAACACACTTTTACCTGAACCAGTGGCTCCAGCAATCAAACCATGAGGCATTTTACGTAAATCATAAGTTTGTGGTTGGCCAAACAAATCGACTCCCAGAGCAATCGTCAATGGCGATGCACTAGACTTAAAGGCGTCCGAACTGATAATTTCACTCAATGGTACTGGTCGAGGATTCAGATTAGGAACTTCAATTCCTACTGTATTTTTACCAGGAATTGGAGCTTCGATTCGGATATCTTTAGCTGCTAACTGAAGTTTTAAATCGTCAGTCAAATTGGTGATTTTATTAACTTTCACACCACGACCAAGTTCGACTTCAAATTGAGTAACAGTTGGTCCTACCGTCCAATTCACAACATCAGCGTCGACATCAAATGCTAGAAGCGCATCATTTAATCTTTGAATCTGATCTTCGACCCACTCGTCTGTATTACCAGTATCAATCACCGGACTAGGTAATAAATTCAAATCTGGGAATTGATAACCAAGGGCATTGTTCTCACTACGTGTAAACGTGCTTTGTTCTTGTTGCTCAACTACCTGGGTCTTGACTGGTTCGCTTACCGATGCTACAGGTTTAGGAGTCACTTCTTGTCGAAGACTTTGTTCAACAAAAGGTTCTGTAC
>JALAGR010000022.1 GCA_022712335.1 Pediococcus sp.
ACAATGACTGCAAAATGGGAAAAAACAGGTACTAACGAAGGTAAATTAACTTTCGAAGTAGGTACTGACAAAATTAAAGAAGGCGTTGACAAGGCGTTCGATCGTACTAAGAAACAATTGAACGTTCCAGGATTCCGTAAGGGCCACGTACCACGCCAAATCTTCAACAAAATGTATGGTGAAGAAGCATTGTACCAAGATGCTCTAAACATCGTGTTGCCAGAGGCTTATGAAGCTGCTATCAAAGAAGCTGGTATTGAACCAGTTGATCAACCACAAGTTGATGTTGAAAGCATGGAAAAGGACCAAGCTTGGGTACTAAGCGCTATCGTTACAGTTAAACCAGAAGTTAAACTTGGCGAATACAAAGGCGTTAAGGTTATCAAGCAAAGCACACGTGTAACTTCAAAAGAAGTTGACGAAGAAATTGAAAAGAAACGTGAACAACAAGCTGAATTAGTTCTTAAAGAAGGTAAACCAGCTGAAAACGGCGATACAGTAACAATCGATTTTGATGGTTCTGTTGACGGCGTTGCATTTGATGGTGGTAAAGCTGACAACTACGACCTTGTATTAGGTTCAAACTCATTCATCCCAGGCTTTGAAGACCAATTAGTTGGCCACAGCACAGATGAAGATGTAGATGTTAACGTTACATTCCCAGAAGATTACCAAGCTGAAGACCTCCAAGGTAAAGATGCATTATTCAAGGTTAAAATCCATGAAATCAAGACTAAGGAACTTCCTGAACTTGATGATGAATTTGCTAAGGATGTTGACGAAGACGTTGATTCTCTTGAAGACTTAAAAGCTAAGACAAAAGAAGAAATCAAGTCACGTAAGCTCCAAGCTGCTAATGATGCTAAGGAATCAGAAGCTGTTCAAGCTGCTGTTGACAATGCAGAAATCGCAGAAATTCCTGCTGCAATGTTAAACGAAGATGTTGATCGTCAAGTTAACCAATACCTTGCTAACATGCAACAACAAGGAATTAGCCCTGAAATGTATTTCCAATTGACTGGTTCATCAGAAGACCAATTACGTGAACAATTACGTGAAGGTGCTGATAACCGTGTTAAGACAACACTTGTTTTAGAAGCAATCGTTGAAGCTGAAAAGATTGATCCTTCAGATGACGAAGTTACTGCTGAAATCAAAGATTTAGCAGAACAATACGGCATGGAAGAAAAAGCTGTTCGTTCAGCACTTTCAGAAGATATGATCAAACATGACGTTGCTATTAAGTCAGCTGTTGAAATTATCAAGGACTCAGCAATTGAAGAACCAAAATCAAAGGCTGCTAAAAAATAATTAAACCTATTTTTAACGATTTTGAGAGAAAACCTCAAAATCGTTTTTGTTTATTAACCATCTAAGGCGCTGAATTGGCTTATAGTTGTTTATTTTGCTATTATGATGGTAGAAATCATTTGAGAGGTGACAGGATTGTTTGATGATCAACAAACGAATGAACCAGTAACTTGTTCTTTTTGTGGTAAAACCCAAGATCAAGTAAAGAAAATTATTGCTGGTCCAGATGTCTATATTTGTAACGAATGTGTTGACCTTTGCAAAGAAATCATTGATGAAGAATTGGCTTCTGAAAGTACACCAGCTGAAATCACTGATGTACCAACTCCTGCAGAAATCGTAGATTATCTTAACCAATATGTTATTGGTCAAGAAGAAGCAAAGAAAACATTATCAGTTGCTGTATATAATCACTACAAGCGAATTAATAAGATGGCTGATATTAAAGCTGATGAAGACGAACCAGAACTTCAAAAGAGTAATATTAGTTTAATTGGACCTACTGGTTCAGGAAAAACATTTTTAGCTCAAAGTTTAGCTAAAATTTTAAACGTTCCATTCGCAATTGCTGACGCAACAACGTTAACCGAAGCTGGTTACGTTGGTGAAGATGTTGAAAATATTTTACTTAAGTTACTTCAAAACGCTGATTATAACGTTGAAGCGGCTGAACGTGGAATTATTTATATTGATGAAATTGATAAAATTGCTAAGAAGAGTGAAAATGTTTCGATTACTCGAGATGTTTCTGGAGAAGGTGTCCAACAGGCACTTTTGAAGATTCTTGAAGGTACGATTGCGAACGTTCCGCCACAAGGTGGAAGAAAGCATCCACAACAAGAATTCATTCAAATCAATACAACTAACATCTTATTTATTGTTGGTGGAGCTTTTGATGGAATTGAAACGATTGTTAAAAACCGTTTAGGTGATAAGACAATTGGATTTGGTTCAAATGCAAGCACTACGATTGACGAAGATAAGAGTTTAATGCAACAAGTTATTCCAGAGGACTTACTTAACTTTGGTTTGATTCCTGAATTTATTGGTCGTTTACCAATTCTTTCAGCATTAGAGAAGTTAACCGAAGAAGATCTTGTTCATATTTTAACTGAGCCTAAGAACGCGTTAGTTAAGCAATATAAGACGTTGTTAGGATTAGATGGTGTTGACCTTAAATTCACTCCACAAGCCTTACATGCGATTGCTAATCAAGCAATTAGCCGTAATACAGGTGCACGTGGTTTGAGATCAATCATTGAAAATGTAATGCGAGACATTATGTTTGAAATTCCTTCACGCGATGATGTTGCGAAAGTTACAGTAAATAAAAAGACGGTTGTAGACGGTGCAGAACCCGAAGTTGAATTAATCAACGAACAAGCATCGTAGCTCATATTTTTTAAGAATCAAGCCATTATGTTTTTAAAGGCTGATTCTTTTTTTGTTGATCCGTGTTATTATTAAAAGCAGAAATCGGAAGGTGGAAGAGTAATGGAAGTCCATAATGTAGAATTACAGATTAGTGCTGTACGACCGGAACAATATCCAGACCAAGGCTATCCAGAGATTGCTTTGGTAGGACGTTCTAACGTTGGAAAATCATCACTAACTAACACATTGATCAATCGTAAATCATACGCGAGAACTTCATCTCAGCCTGGTAAGACACAAACATTAAACTTTTACCGAGTTGAAGAACAACTATTTTTTGTTGATGTTCCAGGATATGGTTACGCAAAAGTTTCTCAAAAAGAACGTGAAAAATGGGGTAAGATGATTGAAAAATACATTACCTCCCGTGACGAGCTCAAAGGTGTAATTTCACTAGTTGATGCTCGCCATGAACCTACGGAAGATGATATTACAATGTACCAATATCTTCGCTACTACGATATTCCGGTGCTGGTGGTTGCTACTAAGAGTGATAAAATTGCTCGTGGAAAGTGGAATCAACACGAAAGTAAAATTAAAAAAGCACTCGAATTTGATGGAGATAGTACATTCCAAATGTTCTCTGCCCAAACTAAGATGGGAAAAGAAGAAGTTTGGAAATGGATCGAAGATAGGATGGGTGAATAGAATGGAATTTAATGAATATCAACGTACTGCAAATAAAACTTTATTCGGTAACGAACAAGTATTAACAAACTGTGCTCTAGGATTAGCTGGAGAAAGCGGGCAGGTCGTAAATTTAGTTAAAAACTATACATTCCGTGGAGCTGATTTAGATAAGGAACAACTCACGAAAGAAATGGGTGACGTTCTTTGGTATCTTTCACAAGTTGCTGAATGGGCTAACATTCCTTTTGATGAAGTTGCAAAGCAAAATATTGCTACCCTTGAAAAACGTTATCCAGGTAACTTTAAATAAATAAAAACCACAATTAACAGCGGTAAATGCTGATGATTGTGG
>JALAGR010000023.1 GCA_022712335.1 Pediococcus sp.
GGGTTATTTTAAATGGAAAATACGAAAAAGAATGTTATTAAAAGAAGCATGAAAGCAAGAACCGCAACAGGTGCCGAGAATCCGTACGCTAGAGCTCGTAAGCAGCGTGCGCTATTTATCTTGGGCGTTTTTGCGGTCATTGCAGCAATTTTTCTTTTTCAAATTATCCATGCCCACATCTCCAGAAGTGACGTTGATAGCAAACTAGCAATCGAGACGGCGCGTTACGGCAAAATTCAAGATAACAACGCAGAATTAAAAGATAAAGTTAAGCAGATGAATGATGAAAATTATTTGGAAAAATTAATTCGCTCAAAGTACCTTTATACTAAAAAGGGCGAAACGGTCTATAATTTACCAAGTGATGCAAAATAAATTTCGATTGGATACGCTAAGATGACGAAGGTCATTTTGGCGTATTTTTTTGTTCTCAAAATAGGCTAATTTGAATGAACAAAACTCGCAAGAATTTGGTGTAGAATGGTATAATTAAGCATTAAATTTTTTAGGAGGATCATACGTATTTATGACAATCGAGGTTGGAACTAAGGTAGATGGAAAAGTTTCAGGAATTACAAATTTCGGAGCTTTTATTGATTTGGGGGAGAATCGTTCAGGCTTAGTTCATATTAGTGAAGTTTCTGACGGTTTTATTAAGGATATTCATGATGTTCTTAACGTTGGAGATGCTGTAACGGTTAAGGTTTTATCGATTGCAGATGATGGAAAAATTGCTCTTTCGATTCGAAAAGCAGCCGATCGTCCAGTACAAAAAGAAGCACCTAAAGCTGCTCCAAGTTCGCACCGCCCAAGCGGTAATTTTCGTAGCCGTCCAGCGGGGAATATGGATCGAAATCGTCAACATAATAATCACGAACAACGTAGTTCAAATGTCGAACCGGACTTTGATCAAATGCTTTCTGGTTTCTTAAAGGATAGCGAAACTCGTTTATCAACCTTAAAACGCAATACAGATGGCAAACGCGGTGGACGTGGTGGACGTCGTAGCTAACTATGAAAATCAGTGAGTTGGGCGATCAAATTGTTGAAAAATTTGGGTTAAACCAAATTAAAGTAGTAGTGGCAGTTTCAACGGGAGTAGACTCGACCGTATTGATTAATGCACTGTTAAATTCAACTAAAATCAGTCCGCAACAATTGATTGTCGCCCATGTCAATCATCAATTGCGTGGTCAGAGTGTGGAAGAGGAAGCTTTTTTACGTAAATGGTGTGATCAAAATCAACTGGCGTTTGTTAGTACTAGGTGGCCAGTAAATGAACACCCTCAAAATGGAGTGGAGGCTGCCGCTCGTGAATTTCGTTATGAGTTTTTTAAACAAGTGATGCGTAAACATGATGCGCAAGTATTGTTAACTGCCCATAACGCAGATGAACAAGCGGAAAGTTTCGTGATGCAGGTGATTCGAGGCGGTTGGCTGAGTCAACTAAATGGAATTCCTGAACAAAGACCGTTCGCTGAAGGTCGGTTGATACGACCTTTTCTAAAGCAATCCAAGCAATTTCTAATTACGATGGCTAAAGAAAATCATTTGACGTGGTATGAAGATCAAACGAATCAAACCAACGAATTTTTAAGAAACCGGGTTAGAAACGAAATTATTCCTGCCTTTCGCAAAGAAAACCCGCGAGTTGTGGAACATATAGAACATTTTCAAAGTCAATTATTAGAACAAACTTTATTGCTTGATCAAATTGTACTTGAAAAAATTGAAAAACTAAAAAAAGACGACGTTTTCGATGTGAATGCTCTACGAAAAGAATCCGTTCAATGGCAGAAAAAGATTATTTTGAAACTGATTGCGGACGTGGATGCGGGAATTTCGATTAGCGAAAATAAATTGGAGGAGCTCGTCTTGTTTATCAATACTGCTAAACGAGCTCAGTCTTCAATTAATATTGGAAAAAACTATAAATTCGAAATTACGTACGATTATCTACAAATTAATAAAAAAATGACCGTAAAAGGTGAACAAGTAAAAAGGCGTGTGGTACCATTAAATACGTGGCTAAATTTAAGTGGTACGGCTCAATTTCGATTAACTGAGCAAAAAACTAGCTCGGTTGTTGATGAGACAATGATTTTGAGTGATAACCAATTGAAGTTACCCCTTTTTGTGCGAAAGGTAACCCCTAACGACCGTTTGAGACTTAGAAATGGTGGTTATAAAACAATTCGTCGAGAGTTGATTGATCAGAAGATTCCTAACGAAAAAAGGGAACAATATTTTGCGATTATGGATTCTAATGACGATATTTTATGGGTGCCAGGATTGAGGAAAGCCTGGTTAGAGGAACCTTTCTTAAAGAATAATCAACAATTTACTATGGAATTTAGAACTGGAGGAAGTCCCCATGGACAATGATATCGCCAGAGTTTTATACAGCAAGGCGGATATAAAAGAAGCATGTGAACGTTTAGGTAAACAGTTAACAAAAGACTACGAAGGAAAGCGTCCTCTAATCTTAAGCGTATTGACGGGCGCAATGTTCTTCACGACTGATGTTGTTCGTGAATTTAACGTATATTCTGAAATTGATTTTATTGATGTTTCAAGTTACAAGGGTGGCATGGAATCAACTGGAACGGTTGATTTAGTTTCAGATTTATCTGAAGACGTTAGTGGACGTGATGTTTTGATTGTTGAAGACATCGTCGATACTGGACGTACATTGAGTTACATCGTCGATTTATTATATTCAAGAAACGCTAAAAGCGTTAAGATTTGTACCTTCTTGGACAAACCGGCTGGACGTGTCGTAGAAGCTAAAGCTGACTACGTTGGTTTTACCGTACCTAAAGAATTTGTTGTAGGCTACGGATTGGACTATCAAGGCTATTACCGAAACTTACCATACGTTGGTGTTTTGAAGCCAGAAGTTTACGAATAAAATCAATGGTCAAAGTTAGTCAAATGTGGTATTATATCGTCAACGGTCAAGATTGTAACTGATATTTCTTGATGCCTTACAAGGAGGAACTACATGAAAAATAACAGAAATGGCCTGTTTAAAAATAGTCTTTTCTATATCGTAGTTTTTTTGAGTATTATGGGAATCATCGCTGCTGTGGTTGGGAAGGGTGGCAACAGCCAAACTTCTACTATTTCATCAAGCGAGTTTGTCTCACAACTTAAAAAAGACAACGTGAAGAGTTTTAATATTCAGCCAGCCAATGGAGTTTATAAGGTTACAGGTAAATATCGTTCTGCACAAAAGGATGATTCTTCATCAGGATTGTTCCCAGGAACCGTATCATCAAATAAGGTGACGGGATTCCAAACTTCAGTTTTACAGAATGATTCAACGGTTACCGAAATAACTAAGTCTGCTTCAGCTGACGGAGTTAAGGTCACAACTAAAGAAGAAGAATCAAGCAGTTTCTGGGTTCAATTACTAGTAACTGGGTTACCATTGATCTTCTTTATCTTTATCTTCTACATGATGATGGGCCAAGCCGGTCAAGGTGGTGGAGGTAAAGGGGTGATGAACTTTGGTAAATCCAAGGTTAAGCCTGCTGATAAAAGTGCTAATAAAGTCCGCTTCTCTGATGTTGCGGGTGAAGAAGAAGAAAAACAAGAACTTGTTGAAGTTGTTGAATTCTTAAAGGATCCACGTAAGTTTGTTCAATTGGGTGCTCGAATCCCAGCTGGGGTTCTTTTGGAAGGACCTCCCGGAACTGGTAAAACATTGCTTGCTAAAGCAGTAGCTGGCGAAGCTGGAGTTCCATTCTACTCAATCTCTGGATCAGATTTCGTTGAAATGTTTGTCGGGGTCGGTGCAAGTCGTGTACGTGATTTGTTTGATCAAGCTAAGAAGAATGCTCCATCGATCATCTTCATTGATGAAATTGATGCGGTTGGTCGTCGCCGTGGAAATGGTACTGGCGGTGGACACGATGAACGTGAACAAACCTTGAATCAATTGTTAGTTGAAATGGATGGATTTACGGGGAATGAAGGAGTCATTGTTATGGCTGCTACTAACCGTTCAGACGTCTTGGATCCAGCTTTGCTACGTCCTGGACGTTTTGACCGTAAGATTTTAGTTGGTCGTCCTGATGTTAATGGTCGTGAAGCAATCTTAAAGGTTCATGCTAAGAACAAGCCGATTGATAGTGATGTTGATTTAGCAGAAATTGCTAAGCAAACTCCAGGTTTTGTTGGTGCTGATTTGGAAAACTTACTAAACGAAGCTGCTTTATTAGCTGCTCGTCGAAATAAGAAGACTATCGATGCTGCTGACTTAGATGAGGCTGAAGATCGAGTGATTGCTGGACCAGCTAAGAAAAATGCCGTTGTTAGCAAGAAAGAACGTCAAACGGTTGCTTTCCATGAAGCTGGACATACAATTGTTGGTTTAGTATTAAATGACGCACGTGTTGTCCACAAGGTTACGATTGTACCTCGTGGTCGCGCCGGCGGTTATGCAATTATGCTTCCGCGTGAAGATCAAATGCTAATGTCTAAAAAAGATGCTATGGAACAAATTGCTGGTTTAATGGGTGGTCGTGCTGCTGAAGAAATTATCTTTGACCAACAATCATCTGGTGCATCAAATGACTTTGAACAAGCAACTCAAATTGCACGTGCAATGGTTACTCAATATGGTATGAGTGAAAAAATTGGTCAAGTTGAATTGGCTGCACCTGGACAATCATACTATGGTGAAGGTGGTCCAGCATATTCTGAAAAGACTGCTGCCACAATTGATGAAGAAATTCGTCGTTTCACTACTGAAGGTTATAACGAAGCTCATAAGATTATTGAAGAGCATCGTGAACAACATAAGATTATTGCAGAAGCCTTGCTCGAACATGAAACACTTGATGAAAAACAAATTATTAGTTTATTCAAGACAGGTAAAATGCCTGAAAAGAAGACTACATCTGAATTTCCAAGTGAAAAGGCTGCAACGTTCGAAGAATCTAAGCGTGAATTAGAACGTAAAGAAGCTGAACGTCATGATGAAGCTGCTAAGGCAGTTCAAAATGATGATTCAGAAAGTGATACTGCTACGACTGTTTATTATCCAAAAGATAGTAACAATCATTCAGAAGATCAATAATTTAAAAATCGTGGGTTGCAAAATGCACTCACGATTTTTTGATGAGAGAGGATATAAAATGAACGATTATTTAGTTAAAAGTATTGTAAATGATGGGATGTTTCGTGCTTATGCCGTCAGAACGACGAACCTAGTTCAAGAGGCACAACAACGCCATGATTCATGGAGTGCAGCTACTGCTGCATTAGGACGTTCTTTGACAGCGACGTTATTGTTGTCATCATCAGTTTTAAAAGGTAAAGAAAAATTAACCGTAAAAATTAACGGTGGTGGTCCTACCGGAACCATTGTGATTGATGGAAATGTTAATGGGACTGTAAAAGGCTACTTACAAAATCCTCATGTTTCACTACCTTTGAAAGAAGATCATCATATTGATGTTGGTCAAGCAGTGGGAAATGCTGGTGTGATGGCTGTAACCAAAGATATGGGGTTAGGCGATCCTTTTACCGGACAAGTAGGGCTCGTTTCTGGTGAAATTGGAGATGATTTTACTTACTACCTCGCACAATCAGAACAGATTCCATCCGCTGTAGGTGTATCAGTTTTTGTTAATCCTGATGAAACGGTTGGCGTTGCAGGTGGATTCTTAATCCAAGTTATGCCAGATGCGACTGATGACGCGATTGATCAGCTTCAAAAACGTTTGAAAGAAATTCCACTAGTTTCAGAAATGCTTCGTGATGGTAAAACACCAGAAGCAATTTTGGGAGATATCTTTAACAACGATGAGATTAAATTCTTAGATAAAATGGATGTTAAATTTGAATGTGATTGCTCTAAAGAACGTTTCGGCGATTCAATTGCAGCATTGCCAGTACAAGATATTCAAGAAATGATGGAAGAAGATCATGGTGCGGAAGCAGTTTGCCGTTTTTGTGGTAGCAAACATGTATTTTCAGAAGCAGATCTTCAAGAAATCATTAACCAAAAATAAGTAATAATGGCGGCGGATTCTCCACAACTAAGGATTTCTGTGCTATTATATTCTGCATGCATAAAAAGTTTGATGAGGTGAAAACATGGAATGGAAAATTGGGGACATTACGATCCCAAATCAACTAGTTGTTGCTCCAATGGCTGGTGTAACTAACACAGCGTTTCGAATGATTTGTAAAAAATTTGGCGCTGGTTTGGTTGTCTGCGAGATGATTTCTGATCGAGGAATTATCCACGGGAACAAGAAAACGCTCAGCATGATGACAGTTGATCCTAACGAACATCCAATGAGTATCCAAATTTTTGGTGGTACAAAGGAAACTTTAGTAGAAGCTGCTAAGTTTGTTGACCAAAATACAGATGCAGATATTATTGATATTAATATGGGATGTCCTGTAAACAAAGTTGTTAACACAGATGCTGGTGCTCGTTGGTTACTTGATCCTAATAAGGTATATGAGATGGTATCTTACGTGACAGATGCAGTTAAAAAGCCTGTTACGGTAAAGATGCGTACGGGTTGGGATTCTAACCATATTTTAGCTGTTGAAAATGCACTTGCTGCCGAACGTGCAGGTGCGTCAGCTTTAGCTATGCATGGTCGAACTCGTAAACAAATGTACACTGGTCAAGCTGATTGGGACATTTTAAAAGAAGTTGGAAGTCAATTGCATATTCCATTTATGGGTAATGGGGATGTGCGCACACCGGAAGATGCTAAGAAAATGTTGGATGAAGTCGGTGCAGATGCTGTAATGATTGGTCGTGCCGTGTTAGGTAATCCATGGGAACTAAAACGTATTTCATCTTATTTAGACGACGGCACAATTATTGATGAACCAACGCCAAGAGAAAAAATCCAAACTGCCAAAGAACATTTGCACGCTCTAGTAGAATTAAAGGGTGAAAATGTTGGTCCACGCGAATTCCGTGGTCAAGCAGCTTACTATCTAAAAGGGATTCCGCACGCAGCTCGTACCAAAGTGGCCGTGACAGGAGCAGACACTGAACAACAAATGATCGACATTTTCGATAATTTTATTGAAAAACTTGAAACAAGAAAAGCAAGAACTTTGAATTAAGGTTGCAATTTGTTGTTTTAGTGGGTAATAATTGTATTTGAATAAAATTTAAGAGGGGGACAAAATAGTGGGTGAAAAGCAACAACCAAGTATGAACGACCAACTAAAGGTTCGTCGCGAAAAGATGCAAGAACTTCGTGACAAAGGAATCGATCCATTTGGACATCGTTTTGAAAGAACACACCTAGCAGCACAATTACACGAAAAATATAGTGATATGACAAAGGAAGACCTTGATGAACAAGGCGTAGTGGCTACGATTGCCGGACGCATGGTTTCTAAGCGAGGTAAAGGTAAGGTTGGGTTTGCTGACCTTAAAGACCGTTCTGGAAGAATGCAACTATATGTTCGTAAAGATGTACTAGGCGAAGACGTATACAAGGTCTTCAAACGTTCTGACATAGGTGACTTCCTTGGGGTAACTGGAGATGTAATGAAGACTGATATGGGCGAGTTAACAATTAAAGTTACTGGCTTAACATTCTTGAGCAAAGCACTCCGCCCACTTCCTGATAAGTTCCATGGTCTCCAAAATGTTGAACAAATTTACCGCCAACGTTATCTTGATTTAATTGCTAATGATGATAGTATGGATCGTTTCAGAAAACGTACTAAGATCGTTTCAGCAGTTAGAAGATATCTTGATGGCAATGATTTCGCTGAAGTTGAAACACCAGTGCTTCATACGCAAGCTGGTGGGGCTAGTGCGCGTCCATTTATTACGCATCATAATGCGTTAGATATTAATCTATATCTCCGGATTGCTTTGGAACTTCATTTGAAGCGTCTAATTGTTGGTGGTATGGAACGTGTATACGAAATTGGTCGTGTATTTAGAAACGAAGGGATTGACACTCGTCATAACCCTGAATTTACAATGCTTGAAACTTACGCTGCTTATTTTGACTTCCATGACGTTATGGATGAAACTGAAGGTATTTTCAAGGTTGCAGTTGCAGCTGTTTCGGATGATGGTAAGATCACATATCAAGGAACTGAACTTGATTTGGGACAAGATTTCGAACGTTTACACATGGTAGATGCAATCAAGAAGTATGCTGGAGTAGATTTCTGGCCTGAAATGTCAATCGAAGATGCTAAGAAATTGGCTGACGAGAACGGTATCCACTACGAATCATGGTGGACAATTGGACATATTATCAACGAATTCTTTGAAGAAAAAGTCCAAGATCAATTAAAGCAACCAGTATTTATTTACGGACATCCAGTAGAAATTTCTCCTTTAGCTAAGAAGAATGCTGACGATGCACGTTTCACTGATCGCTTCGAACTATATATTTTAGGTAACGAATATGGTAACGCCTTTACTGAATTGAACGATCCAATTGACCAACGTGAACGTTTCGAAGCACAAGTTGCTGAACGTGAAGCTGGTAATGAAGAAGCTGAAGGTATTGACGAAGATTATATCGAAGCTCTTGAATATGGTATGCCACCAACAGGGGGACTTGGAATTGGAATCGATCGTTTAGTTATGCTATTGACTGACGCTCCTTCAATTCGTGATGTACTACTATTCCCAACGATGAAACCAATCGATTAAAAATAATAACTAAGAAAAGAATGAGAATGTCCAAATTTTCATTCTTTTTTTGTACCCTAAAAAAGGAGAAATATCGGGGGTTATTAAACAAAATGATACCGCTAACAAAGTGATTTCTAATCTTTTACTAAGTAATTAATGTTTTTTTAAAATAAACTATTGACGAATCACGGGTAAAATTGGTATTATATTTTAGCAGCGTTAGTTTGTTGCAGTCATTGAATTAGATTTATGAAAAATTGCTAAAAAAGTTATTGACAGTAATTCTTCTCGGTGATATAGTTAAATAGTTGTCAAAAGCGCTAACAACGTTAGCGTGACAACGAATGTAGACCTTTGAAAACTGAACAAAATTTTGACAATCAATAGTGTAGGGTCTTACAAATCGTAAGATTGTGTAAGAAAACATTATGCGAAGTCAATTCGCAAAACAAAC
>JALAGR010000169.1 GCA_022712335.1 Pediococcus sp.
ATTTATAAATTTCTGGATATTTTCGTTGAAATTCTTCAAACATTTTTTCCCATTGTCGATAAACTTTTTGTTTTTCCGCTACGAATTCTTCGTACAATTGCTTTACTTTCATTGGAATTACAAATGGTTTCTCAGCCCAGTTATAAAACTCTCTCATTTTTTCAATATTGTTTTGTCCTAAAGCATTCCCATGAACTTTGTTAGTTCCGCTATCTGGTGTTCCATAACCGATTACAGTTTTAACTTCAATTAAAGTTGGACTATCACTAAATTGTGCTCGTTCGATAGCTGCCTTAATAGCATTCAAATCATTACCATCTAGCACCTTTTCATAGTTCCAATTGGCTGCCTTAAATCTCTGTTCTGCGCTTTCATTAGAACTTAGACTTAACGGACCATCTAATGAAATGTCATTTGAGTCATACAAAACAATTAGCTTCTTTAATTGTTTTTGTCCCGCAATATTAATTGCTTCCTGACTAATCCCTTCCATTAAATCTCCATCGCCAACTAACGCATAGGTATAGTGATCAAAAACCGCATATCCTGGACGATTAACAACTGCTGCTAGATGTTGTTCTGCCATTGCCATCCCAACTGCCATTCCAAGTCCTTGTCCTAAAGGACCTGTTGTTGCGTCGATTCCTTCAGTAATACCGTATTCTGGATGTCCCGGCGTCTTGGAATATAATTGTCGAAATTGTTTTAATTCGTCTATAGGTAAATTAAAACAATTCAAATGTAGTAGGCTATATAACATCGCTGAACCATGTCCTGCACTTAAAACAAATCGATCTCGGTTAATCCAGTGCGGCTCTTTAGGATTAAAATTCATGAATTTTTCCCATAAAACATAAGCCATTGGGGCAGCATCAATTGGTAATCCAGGATGCCCACTTTTAGCTTTTTCAATCATATCTACACTCAAAAAGCGTATGGCATTAACTGCATCTGTATCTTTTTTTGTGAATTTCATTTTCTTCTCCCAAAATAACTTTTAATCCATTAATTTTTTCTTATCTTTTTCATTCAAGATCATGCTTGTGACTACAACCGCTACGAAAAATCCAATAATTCCAATTACTATTGCTAAAGTTCCAAAACTACCTAAATTACCCAACAGAATACCCGGAACGAGATAATCTGTGTCTGCAAAAGTTGAAGCTGCAATTTTTAGCGTACCAAGAACCGGCAAGATTAATAGTGGTAACCAACTAATTAATAATCCGTTTACAGTCGCTCCAAGTACTGCTCCTCTTTTTCCACCTTCAGAATTTCCATAAATTGCTGCAGCCGCTCCACAGAAAAAATGTCCTACAACACCAGGGATTATTACTGTAGTTTTCATTGCGAGCATTAGAAACATACTTAACGTCCCTACAATAAAACTAACGAAGAATCCAATTAGAACTGCATTAGGTGCATATGGAAAGATAATTGGAACATCCAAGGCTGGCTTGGAATTAGGAACCAGCGTCTTGGCGATCCCTTGAAATGCAGGAACAATTTCAGCTAATATCATGCGTACACCTTGTAATACAACTACAAAACCTGCTGCAAATGTACCTGCTTGAACTAGAGCATAGATAATATAATTAGTCCCACCGCTTAACTTTGTTTCTACAAAGTGTGGTCCAGCTACAATAGTCAAAGCCACATAAACAACACTCATTAATAATGTAATTGATACCGTTGAATCTCTTAAAAAGCTTAATCCTTTTGGAATATTAAGGTCTTCTGTGCTTTTTTCTTTATTTCCAAACAATTTACCAACTAACCCAGCTGCAGCATACCCAATATTCCCTGTATGCCCCATTGCAACTGCATCACCGTCCGTAATCTTTTTCATAAATGGTTGGCAAAGCGCCGGTGTTACAGTTAATAATGTACCTTCAAAGATTCCACCTAAAAGAACTGTTTGCCATCCATTTCCAAGTTTGGCTGAAATAAGAATTACTGCTGTTAAACAAGACACATATAACATTGCTTGACCTGTTAAAAAGATATATTTAAATCTAGTAAATCTCGCTAGTAAAATGTTTATAATCATACCTACTAACATAATCAGAGCAGTAGTTGATCCATATTTCACTAGTGCGATGGCAACTACAGCTTCATTACTAGGAACTACACCTTGTACATGTAGTGCAGACTGAAACATACTTGCAAACGGAGCTAACGAATTACTTAAAATACCTGATCCACCGATCAAAACTAAAAAACCTGTAAAAGTTTTAATTGTTCCTTGTACTACCTCCGTTGTTTTTTTCTTTTGAAGCAATAATCCTGTCATAGCAATTAGAGCCATCAAAATTGCAGGTTGAGTAGCAATTGCAACAAACAAATTAAGAACCCACTTCATATTTGCACCTACTTTCGTTTATATTAGCTATGTTTGATATTTTCTTGATCCAAAATTTTATTTATTTGATCTTTTACTTCTTCTTTATCAATTAAACTATTTAATAAAATTATCTTATTATTTGGAATCCCTCCAAGAGCACCTTCTAACGTTGCTTCAACAAAAAAGTAATCTGCCGCATCTGCAGTTGCACTACCAACATCCGCATGGTCTACTTGAATTTCTTCTGACACATTTTCGTCTTTTAAAATTTGTTGAATATTCATTTGAACCATAAAACTACTTCCTAATCCAC
>JALAGR010000024.1 GCA_022712335.1 Pediococcus sp.
GTCTTAACTAATTGCTTGTCGCCAGCTTTAGTAACTTCAGTTTGTGTTGGGTCAAAGATTGAGCCGTATGTTGTGCCAATGATGTCACTTGATACAACTTCGTCTTCGTTCCAACCGAATGATTCGTTACCTTCTGTATGCTTCTTAATAGCAGCATTTACTTCTTCAGCAGTAACGTCTTTGTCAAGAATTGAAACAAGTTCTGTCAATGAACCGTCAACAACGCTAACACGTTGTGCATGTCCTTGTAACTTACCGTTCAATTCTGGGATAACAAGACCGATAGCCTTAGCAGCACCAGTTGAATGAGGAATTGTGTTTACAGCAGCAGCGCGTGCAGCACGGAAGTTTCCACCACGAACAGGGCCGTCAAGAAGCATTTGTGTACTTGTGTAAGCATGAACTGTTGTCATTGTACCAATTTGTAGACCGAATTCTTTGTCCAAGAAGTAAGCCATTGGTGCAAGACAGTTAGTTGTACATGAACCAGCAGAAACGATACGGTCTTCAGCAGTTAAAACGTCATCGTTTACGTTGTAAACAACAGTCTTAAGATCTGAACCAGCAGGAGCTGAAACCAATACACGTTTTGCACCAGCATCTAAATGAGCTTGTGATTTTTCTTTTGATGTGTAGAAACCTGTACATTCAAGTACGAAGTCAACACCGTCTTCTTTAACCCAAGGAATATCTTGAGCCTTTGGTTCAGCGTATACACGGTATTCTTTACCGTCAACAACGATTGCGTCGTCAGTTGCACTAACTTCACCAGCAAAAGTTCCATGTGTTGAATCATATTTGAGCAAGTGTGCTAATAAAGCAGGGCTTGTCAAATCGTTGATAGCAACAACTTCGATGTCATTTGATTTTGCACCCAATTCGTGGATACGACGGAATGCTAAACGACCAATACGGCCAAAACCATTAATACCAATCTTTACAGTCATAAGTAAGATTTCCTCCTTTAGGAATCTAAAAAAATAATTTATTTTAAAAAGTTAAGTCACAATGGCTTTACTTTTTTAAAATCTCGTTTGCTGCACCTTCATCAGTGATTAAAATCGTCTGATGTGGTGCGATTTTCATGTATGACTCAATTGCTTGAGCTTTGTCATGACCACTAGCCACGGCAAACACATGATTGAAATGCTGAACATCGCTCAGCTGTAATCCGATTCGATGAACCTGGTAGAGGATTCGTCCTTCCTGATTATAGAAAGAACCGAACGCCTCTCCCACAGCCTTAGCCTTTCGAAGGTAACTCAGAATCTCTTCGTTAACACCTCGACGTCTAGCCATATCGCTAGCTTTGCCAATTCCGTGAATTGCTACACCCGCATGACTAATCAAATCAAGAACAGGCTTTACCGTAGGCTCATTCAAAAGGGGGTGATATGTGCTTTCGCTCAATTGTTCCGGAATATATAATGACTTAGCTTCCCCATCGGTACGCTTAGCCATCAATGCCGCAACTGAATTGGCCTGTTTATTAACAGATTCTCCAATTCCTCCGCGACCCGGGACAAAGGTTAACTTTCGATTGTTCGAAAGCTCTGGCGACAACTGTGTGGCAACTGATGCCATAGTCGAACCGCCCATCACCACTATAGTATTATTACCCTCCGGCAATAATTTTGCAAGTGCATCATTTAAAATTGTTCCTAGCTGTTTTGTAACAGCATCCCCGTCAGTACGGTCTCCCCGCACAATAAAACATCTTTCGATATTTAATCGTTCGGCTAGCATTTTTTCTTGGCTGGTTAAGCCCAAGAATCTGTTAGCTACAGGTTCGAGACCGTTCATAACGCGTCGGCCTTCATCGGAAAGCATCATCCCCGCTTGCGAGCTCGTCAACAATCCTTGTGTTTTTAACACATCAGTTTGTGACCGTAACACCCGTTCACTAAGATGTAAGTGTTCCGATAAAACTCTTCTCCCAACCGGAGCAAGTAGATCGATAGATTTCAAGATTTCAAATCTTTGTAGAAACTCACCAATCAAACCTGGAACAACAGATTCTAATAAATCCATTTCATTATCATCCATGTTTTCTCCTGTTGTGGGACTTGTTTTGTCCTACTGTGTCACAAAACGACCCAACAAAGTAAAAATAAATGGCACACAAACTCCAGAATTAACTTTTGTTGTATACCTCACTTACGAATTAAATTATAACAAGCCGTAGCAGTTTTTGCAAATTAAAGCCTCAACTTAATTACGGCATTCTTATTTACTCAAATCGCTTGCGTTTTGAAGATGATGGAATCCCGATTGCTTCACGGTATTTAGCCACTGTTCGACGGGAGATCGCCACACCATCATCCTTTAGATTTTTCTCAATTTTAGCGTCAGAAATTGGTTTTTTCTTATCTTCTTCTTCAATAATTCTTCTAATTTTTTCCTTTACTGCATCAGCCGAAACGTCACTTTCGCTGTTTACAGCATTGCTAAAGAATGATTTTAACTCAAATGTTCCGAATGGGGTCGAAATATACTTACCATTAACTGCACGTGACACTGTTGATTCGTGCAAATGTAATTTATTTGCTACATCCCTTAGCAACAACGGATTTAATTCTTTGGTTTGACTCAAGAAAAATTCACGTTGCTGTTCAAAAATTATCTTCCCAACTCTTAAGATAGTATCTTCACGTTGAGTCAGACTTTTTGAAATCCAGTCGTATTCTTTTTTCTTTTCAGTCACGTAATCTTTAACTTCCTCGTCAACACCCTGTTTAAGTTGTTCAAAGTATTGTTGTGAGAAACTAACTTTGGGACGCGAAGCTTTCGATTGAGCTAAATGAGGTTCACCATTTTCTACTCGGAAAATCAAATCTGGAATAATATAGCTATGCTCTTGTTTCCCAAATCCAGCTCCTGGATTTGGGGTTAATGTACGTACGTAGTCAAAAACATCTTGAACATCCGTTAATTGAATATCATATTTTTTAGCAATCTTATCCCATTGGCGATTAACCAATTCATCGAAAGATTCTTCTAATATTAGATAGGCTTGTTCTGGAGATCCTTCATCATTTTCAGTCTGTAACATTAAACATTCTTGTAGTGAACGTGCACCAATCCCTGGCGGATCCAATTGTTGTAGCAAAGTAACAGCATCAATCACCGCAATTTCGTCTGCACCAGTCTTTTCAATTACCTCTTCATTAGAGATTCTTAAGTAACCATTATCATCCACATAGTCTAAAAGTAGTAATACCAGACGTCTCAAAGGTGTATCCCGCATAGTTAAATGAACCTGATCCAATAAGTAATCAAATAGAGATCGTTCTGTATCGCTGGCAATTTGATTCATAAACGCTTCATGCCCATTAGAATCGCCCGAAATTTTGCTAGTTGGCTTTTCAGTTGTCATTTCCACCGTAATGAGCGGATTGTCCAATTCCTTTTGTTTTAAAAAATCTTGGAGTTCTTCAACGTTATACTGCAACATTTGAATAGACTGTTGCAGGGTTTGCGTCATCGCTAAACGTTGAACCTGTTTTTGTTGTTGAGTCTGATTCTGACTAAATCCCTGTTTTATTGCCATAGTAATTCTCCGCAATTATCTTGTTTTTTCTTTTATCCTACTGTAAAATCAAATTGTTAGGCGCCGTTAGTGTAATGGATAGCACGTGAGATTCCGGTTCTCAAGCTGAGGGTTCGACTCCCTCATGGCGCATTGATTTCATAATGTGATGCTTTGTCATAAATTCGCTTACAAGTGCATTATATACCACTCCTTGCTCAATAGCTACAAACAGAGCTATCAAGCGTATCATACGGTCCCGTCCAATCTAGCTGAAGTAATCTTCCAGCTAGATTGTTTTTTATATCAATGCTTTTACATTGATAAAGCAAAATCATTTGACCTTTTTTGACCATTGATATAAACTATAGCCATGTTAGTTATTTAACAGGAAAACTTTTTACGATAATAAAGGAGGCTACTAAGTTTTGAACTTGGTCCCAACATTTATTGAAAAATCATCACGTGGAGAACGTCATTACGAAATTTACTCAGGACTATTAAAATAGCGAATCATCATGATATA
>JALAGR010000170.1 GCA_022712335.1 Pediococcus sp.
ATTATTCTTTTGTTTTTTATCCGAAATGGTGGTATCATTTCAAATGTATTTTCAGACGGAAAATACTGTCTTTTGTTCAAGTTTATGACTTAGATCAATGTCAATTTAATCATTGGTTTAGGTACACTTAGGTAGAAAAGAGGTGATATTCTGTGAGTGGTGAATCAATTTCAACTTTTCAGTTTCTTGGTTTGACATTTAATACGACTAACTTAATTTCAGGTTTTGCAACAGCTGTGATTGTTTTTGGTCTAGTTTTTGCTTTATCACGCAATTTAAAGCTTAAACCAACGGGTAAACAAAATATTTTAGAATGGATCGTTGACTTTACTAACGGTATTGTTCGAGATTCTCTTGGAGAATCTGAATCGAAGAACTTCGGATTGTACGGGTTTACACTATTCTTATTTATTTTCATTTCTAACCAAATTGGTTTGTTCTTGCAAATTGCTTGGAATGATTCTACGTATCTAAGAAGCCCAACAGCTGATCCGATTGTCACTTTAACCTTCTCGTTGATCACAATGATGATGGCACACTATTCTAGTGTTGCAAAATTTGGTTTCAAGAAATATTTTGAAAGATCATATTTGTCGCCATTTAAGGCGTGGTTACCGATTGGTGTTTTTACAGAATTCATTGATTTCTTGACCCTTGGGCTACGTATTTACGGTGTTATTTTCGCCGGTGAAATGCTTCTTAAGATGATCGGAGGAATTGCTTTCTCAGGTGGTATCGGTAACATGATTGTCGCCATCCCACTTGCCTTGATTTGGCAAGGATTTTCCGTATTTTTAGGGAGTATTCAGGCGTTCGTGTTTGTTACACTAACATTTGTATACATTTCTCATAAGGTCGAAGACGAATAATAATTTATTTTTAGGTAGGAGGAACAACTATTATGGGTGCTATTGCAGCTGGAATTGCTATGTTTGGAGCCGCTATCGGTGGTGGTATCGGAAACGGTATCGTTATTTCTAAAATGCTTGAAGGAATGGCTCGTCAACCTGAATTATCAGGACAATTAAGAACAACAATGTTTATTGGTGTTGGTTTGGTTGAAGCTATGCCTATCCTTGCCTTCGTTATTTCACTTCTTGTAATGAATAAGTAGGCATGATAAATTAAACAATTTATCGGAGAAGGAGGTGTCAATAGATGTTTTCGCACATTATAGTAGGGGCGGCACAAGGAAGTACTTTGTACGTTGGTGATATGTTGTTTTATGCCATCTTGTTTATTGTATTAATGGCTTTAATCGCTAAATTTGCGTGGGGTCCAGTTAATGCAATGTTAAAGGAACGTGCTGATCGTATCTCTAACGACATTGACTCAGCTGAACAGTCTCGTCTCGAGGCTGAAAAGCTTGCTGAACAACGTAAAGAAGCATTGGATAATTCTCACGCTGAAGCTACTTCTATCATTAATAACGCTAAAGATAGTGGTGCAAAGGAACGAGAATTGATTATTGGAAATGCTCAAAATGAAGCTAAGTCTTTGAAAGACAAAGCTAAACAAGATATTGAACAAGAACGTGCTGACGCACTTAAGAGTGCACAAGACGATATTGCGTCATTATCTATTGAGATTGCTTCCAAAGTTATCAAAAAAGAACTTGATGAAAACAGTCAAAAAGATTTGATTGATTCATATATCGAAGGTTTGGGTGATAGCAAATGAGTTTAGATAAAACAACAATTGCTAAGCGTTATTCAAAAGCCCTCTTTGAAATTGTTTCTGAAAAGGGACAACGTGACGAAACTTGCGCTGAACTAAATCAGATTCAACAAGTTTTTAATGATAATGAAGGATTAGGCAAGATTTTAACTGACAAAGGGTTGGAGCAAGATCAAAAGCTTGGGATTCTCAATATTTTGATTAAAGATGCTTCAACTTATGTTGAAAATCTCATCAAAATGACGTTCGACTATGGTCGAATGGATTACTTAACTGCAATCATTGATGAGTTTAACAACTTGTGTGACGCTGATGAAAAAATCGTTCGTGCAAAAGTTGTTTCTGCTATCCCATTGAGTGATCAACAACTTGATAAAATGGCAGAACAATTCGCTAAACGTTTAAAAGTTAGTGAAGTTGTCTTAGATAGTGAAGTTGATGATTCAATCATCGGTGGAGCTATCATCAAAACAGATAGTTTGATCTACGATGGTAGTATTCAGACTCAAATTAATCAAATTAGACAGCGCCTAATAGGTTAGCTCGATATTTGTAAAGAGGTGAAACTTTTATGAGCATTAAGGCTGAGGAAATCAGTGCTCTAATCAAACAGCAATTAGAAAACTACCAAGCTGAGCTTAATGTCGAAGAAACCGGTACCGTTACATATGTTGGTGATGGTATTGCTCGTGCTCATGGCTTAAATAATGCTCTTTCTGGTGAACTTCTAGAATTCTCTAATGGCGTTTTCGGTATGGTTCAAAACCTTGAATCAAACGATGTGGGTATTGTTATCATGGGTAACTATGATGGTATTCACGAAGGAGACACAGTTAAGAGAACTGGTCGTATCATGGAAGTTCCAGTTGGAGATGCCTTAATTGGTCGAGTTGTTAACCCATTGGGTGAACCACTTGATGGCAAAGGAGCAATCCAAACCACCAAAACCCGTCCAGTAGAAAATAAGGCGCCTGGTGTTATGCAACGTAAATCAGTTGAACAACCACTTCAAACTGGTATTAAAGCTATTGATGCTTTAGTTCCAATTGGTCGTGGACAACGTGAATTGATTATCGGGGACCGTAAGACAGGTAAAACTACAATCGCTATTGATACAATCTTGAATCAAAAAGATCAAGATATGATTTGTATCTACGTTGCTATCGGACAAAAAGAATCAACTGTTCGTACACAAGTAGAAACATTGAGACGTTTCGGTGCGATGGACTATACAATCGTTGTTAGTGCTGGTCCTTCTGAACCAGCTCCAATGTTATATCTTGCTCCTTATGCTGGAGCAGCAATGGGTGAAGAATTCATGTTTAACGGCAAACATGTTTTGATCGTGTATGATGATCTATCAAAACAAGCTGATGCTTACCGTGAACTCTCATTGATTCTTCGCCGTCCGCCTGGGCGTGAAGCTTACCCTGGTGATATCTTCTACACTCACTCACGTTTGCTTGAACGTGCAGCTAAGTTAAGTGATGATCTTGGTGGAGGTTCAATGACTGCTTTGCCATTCGTTGAAACTAAAGCTGGAGATGTTTCAGCTTATATCCCAACTAACGTTATCTCAATCACTGATGGACAAGTGTTCCTTGATGGTGATTACTTTAACTCAGGAACTCGTCCAGCTATCGATGCTGGTACTTCAGTTTCTCGTGTTGGTGGGGATGCTCAGATCAAAGCTATGAAGAAGGTTGCCGGAACACTTCGTTTGGACTTGGCTTCATATCGTGAATTAGAATCATTTGCTCAATTTGGTTCAGATTTGGATAAGGCTACACAAGCTAAGTTGGCTCGTGGTCGTAGAACTGTTGAAGTTCTTAAGCAACCACTTCATCAACCACTTTCCGTTGAAAACCAAGTTATGATTCTTTACGCATTAACACATGGTTTCTTGGATGATGTTCCTGTAGATGATATTCAACGTTTCCAAGATGAACTCTTTGATTATATTGCTAGCAATAAAAAAGAGCTCACAGACGAAATCCGCGAAACAAAACAACTTCCTGACACAGATAAAATGGATGAAGCAATTAAATCATTTGCAGAACATTTTCAACCTACAAAGGAAGCTAAATAAGGATATCAGCTAACGAGAGGAAAAGTGGTGAGAATTAATGGCAATATCTGAACAAGATGTAAAGCGTCGAATTGATTCGACTAAGAAAACTAGTCAAATCACGACTGCTATGCAAATGGTTTCAACTGCTAAGTTAAGCCAAATTCAGAGACATACAGTTGGATATCAAGTGTATGCACAAAAAGTTGAGAGTATTGTTGCTCACCTTGCGAAATCACATTTAATGAATGCTGGGGTAGCTGGTAAGGCTTCGTCTGACCAAGCTATTTCAGCCGCTGATTTGTTGATTCAACGCCCTGTAAAGAAGACTGGATATTTAATTATCACTTCTGACCGTGGTTTAGTTGGTTCATATAACAGTAGTGTGATTAAGCAAACAAACGATTTTATGCAAAAGCATGGGCATACTGAAGGTGATGCCGTTATTCTCGCGGTTGGTGGCACTGGTTCTGATTTCTATCGAAATCGTAACCACGAAGTTGCTTACGAATACCGCGGTGTTAGCGACGTTCCAACTTTCAATGAAATTCGTGAAATTGTTAAAACTGTTACTAAAATGTACACAGAAGAAAAATTTGATGAATTATACGTATGCTATAACCACTTTGTAAATAGACTTTCGAATAGTTTCCAAGTAGCTAAGTTACTTCCAATTGGGGGAGACGATTTAGCTAATGGGGATGCTCATGAAAAAGTTACTGCTGAGTATGATACCGAACCATCACCTGAAGCATTATTGCAGGAAATTCTTCCTCAATATGCTGAAAGCTTGGTTTATGGTGCCATCTTGGATGCAAAGACTGCAGAACATGCTGCTAGTTCATCAGCTATGCGCTCAGCATCTGATAACGCTAGTGATTTGATTGCAGATTTAGAGCTACAGTATAATCGTGCTAGACAAAGTGCTATTACGACTGAAATCACCGAAATTACTGGTGGTCAAGCTGCACTTGAATAATATTAACGAGAGGAATTAAACGATATGAGTACTGGTAAAGTTGTTCAAGTTATCGGACCAGTTATCGACGTTGAATTTCCCCTTGACGAAGAATTACCAACTATCAATAACGCTTTGAAAATTAAAAAGTCAGATGGTACTGTCTTAGTTTCTGAAGTAACGCTTGAATTAGGTGATGGTGTTGTAAGAACCATCGCTATGGATGGAACAGATGGACTACAACGTGGTCTTGATGTTGAAGATACTGGAGATTCTATTGAAGTACCTGTTGGTAAAGAAACACTTGGTCGTGTTTTCAACGTCTTGGGTGACACTATCGATGGCGGTAAAGAACTTGGCCCCGATATTAAACGCGATCCAATCCATCGTGATCCACCAGATTATGATGAATTGAATCCAAGTACAGAAGTTCTTGAAACAGGTATCAAGGTTATTGACTTGCTTGCCCCATATATTCGTGGTGGTAAGATTGGTCTTTTCGGAGGTGCCGGGGTTGGTAAAACCGTTTTGATTCAAGAATTAATCCATAATATTGCGCAAGAACATAATGGTATTTCAGTTTTTACTGGTGTTGGTGAAAGAACACGTGAAGGTAATGACTTATACTTCGAAATGAAGGAATCCGGAGTTCTTGAACGTACGGCCATGGTATATGGTCAAATGAACGAGCCGCCTGGGGCTCGTATGCGAGTTGCTCTTACTGGTTTGACAATTGCGGAACATTTCCGTGATGTTGAAGGACAAGATGTGTTGTTATTCATTGATAACATTTTCCGATTCACACAAGCTGGTTCAGAAGTTTCGGCCTTACTTGGTCGTATTCCATCAGCCGTTGGTTACCAACCAACTCTTGCTACAGAAATGGGACAACTCCAAGAACGTATTACATCAACAAAGAAGGGTTCAGTAACTTCTATCCAAGCTGTTTATGTTCCAGCTGATGATTATACTGATCCTGCTCCTGCTACAACATTTGCTCATTTGGATGCAACTACTAACTTGGAACGTGCTTTGACACAACAAGGTATTTACCCTGCTGTGGATCCTTTAGCATCAACTTCAACTGCTCTTGATCCTGAAATTATTGGTGAAGAACATTACGAAGTTGCTACTGAAGTACAACATGTTTTACAACGTTATAAGGAATTGCAAGATATCATCTCAATTCTTGGTATGGATGAATTATCTGATGAAGAAAAGACGGTCGTTTCTCGTGCACGTCGTATTCAACTCTTCTTATCTCAAGATTTCAGTGTTGCTGCTCAATTTACTGGCCTTCCAGGTCATTACGTAAAAATTGAAGACACAATTGCTGGTTTCAAGGGTATCCTTGATGGTAAGTATGATGATCTTCCTGAAGAAGCATTCCGTTTGGTTGGATCAATTGATGATGTAGTTGAAAAGGCTAAAAAACTAAGTGCTACAGAAGATTAGGAGGGATCTAATTGGCTGAAAATTCAGTATTAACAGTTAGTGTTGTTACTCCTGATGGTCAAGTCTATGAAGATGACCAAGTTACCATGTTGGTAGTTAATACCAAAGAAGGTGAATTAGGTATCTTACCTAATCACGTTCCCGTAATTGCAACTCTTGCAATTGATGAAGTGCGGATTAAGCACGATCAAGAGGAAGAAGTTATTGCGGTAAATGGTGGATTTGTTGAATTTTCTGAAAATACTGCAACAATTGTTGCGGATACTGCTGAAAATCAATCTGACATTGACGTAGCTCGTGCTGAAAGTGCTAAGAAGCGCGCGGAAGCAACGATTCGTAAGGCTCAACAAGCACATGACAATAGTGAATTGCGTCGTGCGCAAATTTCACTTCGTCGTGCTATTAACCGAATTAATGTATCAAAGCATTAATTTAGTTATTGGTCATAAAAAACGCTCAATTTTGAGCGTTTTTTTTGTGCCCAAAAATGATAAATTTACCTTAATTTCTGGTACAATAATAAATGTATGAAATTTTGGAGGAATATTATGTTGGGAATTCAGTCTGTAATAACCTTGATTTGTTATCTGTTTTTCATCCTGATTTCTTTTTGGAGTATTCAGGCGATTCCATTCCATAAATTTATGGGAAGGTATGAAAATCAAGCAAGGGTTTTAATTGTCTTACTATCGGTGGTAATTGGATATACAGTAAGTAGTTTCTTTTTAAACTTAATTACGACGATTGAGAATCTAGTATTTTTAGTTAAGTAGGGGATTAAACCTAAATGAAACATGTTTTGTTATTGATTATTCGTGGCTATCAAAAATTTATCTCACCAATGTTTCCACCATCTTGTCGATACTATCCGACGTGTTCTAATTACAGTATTCAAGCTGTTAAACGGTTTGGTGCTTTAAGAGGTGGACTGATGGGAGCAGCTCGAATTTTAAGGTGTCATCCTTTTGTTCGTGGAGGCTACGATCCTGTGCCAGATAATTTTTCTTTAAAACGCAATCAAAAAAATCGTAAACCAAGAAATTAGGAGTTAAAATGTCTAGAAGAGAGAAAAAGTTCGAAATCGAAATTAAAGAAGTTAAAGAAAATGATTCAGTTATCAATGAGGTTTATATCAACAGACAGTTAGTTGGTCAAATTTCTCAAGTAAATGATAAGAATTTTACAGCTTCAAACCAAAGCGGAGAAATGCGTGTAAAATCTATTGATGAAGGAATTCAATGGATCATCGCTGAATTTAATTTACATTCACTATAGAAAGGAGCTACCTTGATGGAGAGAATGGATTCTAGGGTTGCTCGAAAGGATGATAGTTCTCGTATCGACTACGGAATTATTTTTCCAGTGCTAATGCTAGCAATTATCGGGCTGGCATCCATCTATGTAGCTGCGACACATGATACTAGTGCCACTAGTATTTTACGACAAGTTGTTTCTCAGTTAGTTTGGTATGTATTAGGAATTATAATAGTAACTGTTATCATGCAATTTGATTCGAAACATTTGTGGAAGTTAGCACCGGTGGTATATGGGATTGGGTTACTCTTATTAGTACTCGTCTTGTTCTTATATAGTCGACCTTATGCAGCCAATACAGGAGCTAAAAGTTGGTTTGCATTTGGACCGTTTACCTTTCAGCCCTCTGAAGTAATGAAGCCAGCATATATTTTGATGATGGCAAAAGTGATTACAGTTTACAATTCAAAAGTGAAGAAGCATACGGTCCGTAGCGACTGGAAGCTCATCGGAACCATGATTTTGTGGACATTACCAGTTCCGATTTTATTATTGCTACAACATGATTTCGGTACGATGCTGGTATTTATTGCGATTTTTATCGGTCTTGTGGTTGTTTCTGGAGTAACATGGCGAATTTTAGTGCCGTCACTGGTTGGAATGGTGATATTAGGAAGTTCAACGTTGATGTTGGTTGCGACGACTTGGGGACGTACATTTCTCGGAAAGCTAGGCTTTGAAGCTTACCAGTTTGCACGAATCGATAATTGGCTACATCCATCTTCGGATACGACTAATTCAGGTTACCAATTATGGCAAAGCATGAAAGCCATTGGTTCTGGACAACTGTTTGGAAAAGGATTTAATGTATCAAATGTCAATGTGCCGGTACGTGAATCAGATATGATTTTCTCAGTAATTGGAGAAAACTTTGGATTTATTGGAAGTGTAGTGCTGATTGGATTATACTTCCTGTTGATTTACAAAATTATTCGCGTTATTTTCGATACTAAAAATGAATTTTATGCCTATATTGCAGTCGGTGTAATTATGATGATTTTATTCCATGTTTTTGAAAATATCGGAATGAATATTGGACTTTTACCGCTAACTGGTATTCCATTACCGTTTGTAAGTGCGGGGGGCTCAGCGCTGATTGGGAATATGATCGGTGTTGGCTTAATTATGTCGATGA
>JALAGR010000171.1 GCA_022712335.1 Pediococcus sp.
CACTAAAAAGAGGTAGGAGAAATAATAAATGACATATCCACAATTAGATTTAGAAAATGCTATTGGCACGAAGGTAACAATCAAAACTAACGAAGGCGACATCAAAGTACAACTTTTTGACGAATTGGTTCCCAAAACAGTCAAAAATTTTGTTGAATTAGCCGAAAAAGGCTACTACAATGGTGTGATTTTCCATCGTGTTATCCCTGATTTTATGATTCAAGGTGGTGACCCCACTGGAACAGGAATGGGTGGCGAAAGTATTTACGGTGAATCATTTGAAGATGAATTTTCAAATGAACTGTATAATTTAAATGGTGCTCTATCAATGGCTAATGCTGGTCCCAACACGAATGGTAGTCAATTCTTTATTGTTACTAACAGCAATGTGCCTAAACGAATGATTAAACAACTTAAAGCTGCTGAATTTCCTGAAGAAATTGTTGAAGCATATCGTCAAGGTGGAACACCTTGGTTGGATGGACGTCATACAGTCTTTGGACAAGTAAGTGAAGGCATGGATGTTGTTAAAGCAATTAGTAAAGCTAAGCGCAACGGCGAAGATCGTCCTAAGAAGGACATCGTAATGGAACAAGTGATTGTTGAAAAATAAGTAATAGTTTGAAACGAGGACTAGCACAATGCTAACATCGATTATTTTGGTTCTAATACCAGCTATGTTGGCTGGTTTAATCCAAGGTGTTACCGGATTTGGTTCAGGAATTATTTTGATGATTTTTTTACCAATCGTTTTTTCAGTTTCTAAAAGTGCAGGATTAGCAACGTTGATGATGTCGATTGCTACTTTAACGGTAGTGTTACGGTACCGAAAACAAATACAGTGGAAGCAAGTGATCGTCCCTTTTGCAATTTATGCGATAACTGCAACGTTTGCAATCCAGATTGGGCAGAAACTATCGACAGACTTGCTAAAGGTTTTATTGGGATTACTATTAGTGGGTTTATGTACTTACTTTATATGGTCACCGTTAAAGGAAACCCAATCTTTTAGTTGGTGGATAGTGGCGATATTTATGGTTATTTCTGGATTTTTCAACGGCCTGTTAGGAATTGGTGGTCCATTAGTGGCTTTGTATTTTTTAACAAAATCCAAAACACCTGAAATGTATTTAGGTACACTACAAGTCTTTTTTCTATTAGACATGATTTATGTAAGCTGCATAAGAGTTTCACAGCATATTGTAAATGGTCATGATCTACCATTTATCATAGTAGGAATGGTGGGCACGACGCTTGGAGTTCTGATTGCTCAAAGAATTGTTCAACGTCTAAATATCGAAAAGGTACGGCAAATAACGTATATATTAATTGGATGTAGTGGAATATATTATCTGTTTTCGGTATTTGTAAAATGAAAAGATCCGGTCGACATTGTCGACTGGATCTTTTTTTGTTATCGATTTACTCTGAAGTATTAATAGTAGCTTCGATGGATTCAGTAGTTTGATCTATTTGTCCAGCTTGAATAGGATCCTCTTTTTTAAGGAAGAATGCAGCAAATAGAGTAATGACAAGGACAACTAGCCCCATAACAAGGTAAGTATGTTGGAAACCAATTGAGTCATACATTGTTCCGGCTACAGATGAGAAGATAAAGACGGAAACTTGTTTAGCGAAATTGGAGGCAAGAGCATAAACAGTAGCGTATAAACGAATATCAAAAGCTCCAGCAATGTATTTCATAATTGAAGTTAGAAGTAGAGGCATTTCCAAACCAGCTACGAGACGGAAACCTACTAACCAAATCCAGTTAGGAGCAAAAGCTGAACCTAAAATACGAATGCATGTTAGGAAACCATAAATAATTAAACCATTACGAGAGCCAATCTTGTTGATGATCCAAGGCATTGGAAACATCAAACAAAATTCAATAGCAATTTGTGCAGAAGTCATATAACTATAAACGAGTGTTCCTTGTGATGCAGTATCAAAGAATGTTTTAAAGAAAATAATAAATTGTTGATCAAAAACATCATAAAGTGCTGAAGCACCCATATAAAAAATAGCTAAAACCCAAAGATTTTTAATTTTGAAAACGGACATTACAGTCTTCATATCTAGAGAATTTGATGTATCACCAGCAGCAGTTGCGTTGTCCATATTAACTTTATCGCTAAAAATTAATAGTCCAGTTAAGATTACAGCGGCAATTGTACAAGCCCAGAAAATTGAATTAGGATGCCATAAGAAAATTGGACCAGAAATTAATGAAGCAGCAACACCAGCAACTGAACCACCAACACGTGAATGTGCGTATTCAAATTTGTTTGCTAAACTTGCACGTTGAACATATTGTTCAATAACAGATACTCCACCATTTAAGACAAAACTTAAGAATATACCTGTAACAAAAGCAACTAAGAATGAATTAACATGTAAAATTGGCATAAAAACCCATTGGAAGTAAGGCCCGATAAAAATTCCGACGATTGAAATAGTTAAAATCAAGGTTTTCTTGAATAATAGTTTATCGGATAATACCCCGAAAATAGGTTGGAAAATAAGAGAAATACCAGCCATCATTGAGAATACAGCCCCGGATTCAGTACCATTCAAATGAGCAACTTGCTCCATCCAAAGCGTTAAGTAACCATTAATAACTGCCCAAATGAAGAAATAACTAAAGTGAGTTAGGGGGAACCCCCAGAAATGTTTTGATTCATCTTTTACATTATTCATATTTATTTACTCCTATTCGTAATTGTAAGGAACTGGTTTTCCGAAGTTAGGTGTTCCATCATCGTTCCAATTGAATTTTTGTACCATTGTATGTCGGTTAGGGTCGTAAAGAGGATCTCCTTTAATGTCTGTATAGTTTCGACAGTGATAAACAAGGATGTCAGTTTCGCCGTCTTCTGCGACAGTGAATGAATTATGTCCAGGACCATATTGTTGAATATCCATATTGCTTTGGAAGACGGGTGCCTTAGATTTAGACCAGTTAGAAGCTTCCAATAAATCTGCATCTTCATCGATGGACAACATACCCATAGCATAGTTTTCGTCGGTAGCGCTTGCAGAATAGGTTAAGAAGTATTTTCCATTGCGGTGTAAAATGGCAGGACCTTCGTTAACCCAGAAAATTTTAGTTTCCCAGTCATATTCAGGTTTTGTTAACATAACCGGTTCACTCTTAAGCATCCATGGATTTTCCATTTCAGCGATATAGATATTAGAATTTCCTTGGATAGCAGGATCTTTTTGGGCCCAAACATAATATAGTTTGTCGTGGGCCTCAAAAACGGTAGCGTCTAACGCAAATGTATCCAAATGTGTCTCTATCTGCCCGTGTTCAATCCAATCCGACTCGTCGTGCATAGGATTGGGATTATCGCACTCTAAGCAATACATCCGATGTTGAAACATACCATTATGATCAAATTCTTTGGTGTGTGAGGCCGCGAAGTAAATAAACCATTTACCGTTGATAAAATGTAATTCAGGAGCCCAGATAAGTTGACTCATTGCACCACTACCATCGGGGTGTTTTCTCCAAACGGTTCGTGGAGCGGCGTTTGCTAAGCCGTTTAAAGTTTTAGCACGCCGAATTTCTATCAAGTTATAAGCAGGTACGGAGGCGGTAAAATAATAATAGCCGTCAGTATGTTTGTAAATATATGGATCTGCTCGTTGAACAATTAATGGATTGGTATAATTTTGGGTCATCGAATAATAGCTCCTTTATAAAATGAAAGTGAATGTAAGAATTTATTAGTGAACTTTTTTGTGGAAAGGCTAATGAATTATTACAAGAGCACTATAATTGTCAATGAAAACGCTGTCAATAGATTTGTTAATCTTTTTTAAAAAAGTATTGACAAATGTAGGTTGTGTTAATAATAATGTTAACTGAAAGCGTTTTTATAAAAAGTGTGGACGATTTAAATAAACTGATTTATTAATGTAAGAAAAATGAAAGGAAAACCAAGACATGCAATTAGATATTTCGGAACAATCACTTAAAGTCTATGAAGCGTTAGCAAGTTCTGTTCGATTAAAAATAATTCGCTTACTATCAGATGAAAAAATGAGTGTAAAGGAATTGGCTGAAAGTTTAAATTTGAGCAGTCCAATTGTTGCTAAACATTTAAACAAATTGGAAGAAGCTGAAATTATCCAGACTAAGAGGGTTGGCCATCGAAAAGTTTCATCATTAAAAATTGATACAATTGATATTAAATTTCCACGACAAATTTATCCAAAATTTAGTGTGCATCGAACAGGGATACCAATTGGTCACTATACTGAATTTAATGTGAAGCCTTCATGCGGTTTAGCGGGGGAAGATGGATATATTGGGAATGTCGATAATCCAAAGTACTTTATGTTACCTGAGAGAATGAATGCAGGAATGATATGGTTTAACAATGGGTATGTCGAGTATCAAACTCCTAATTTTCTTGGGTTTGATGAACATTTGGAGATGCTAGATATTTCGATGGAATTAGGGTCAGAATTTCCATTTTCGAATAATACTTGGCCATCAGACATTACTTTTTCTGTTAATGGAAAGGAGATTGGTACTTGGCGCAGTCCCGGAGATTTTTCTGATATTCGTGGAAAATATACTCCAGACTGGCTTCCAGACAACGTCAATCAGTATGGAATACTTAAAATTTTACGGATTACTGATCACGGTACTTATCTTGATGGGCAGCCATTCACTAATGTTTGCCTGAAAGATTTACCGATTAATAGTGACGTGTGGACAATTAGATTTGAAGTTAAACCGGACGCTGAAAAATCTGGAGGGTGTACAATATTTGGACAAGGTTTCGGGAATTATGATCAAAATATAGAACTTTCTGCTTTTTACAGTTAAGAAACAAAAACAACCAAACTCCGGCTAGTAAGCTGAAATTTGGTTGTTTTTATTTCGCTAAATATTTTTTCAAATCTGTGAATTGGTTTTGAATAACTTCAGTACCCTTATCGTAAAGAGCCATCAACTTTTTATTATCACGTTCGACACGGGAAACAGAAACGGGTTCTTGTGGACGAATCACAAAAATTTTGCCTTCACGTTCCAAACGTTCAATTTCTTCTAACGAACGGTTATATTGTTGAGGACGATTGATAAATGCCTCTACAAAACGAGGGAAGTCGTGATATTTGAATTTAACTAAGCGGTTCATCGCGCGACTATTTTCAGGTTTACGATAACTAATATCACGTGTTAAAACAACTACGATTTTTTCGTAACCCAATTCTTGAGCACGTCTAAAAGGAATCGAATCAGCAATTCCGCCGTCTAGGTAAGGCTGATGATTAACAACGCGGATATCCGATACTAGTGGCATGCTAGCAGAAGCTTTAACTGCCTCTTCTTGTCCATCAGTATCAGTTTTACGGAAAATATCTGCTTTACCAGTTAAAACGTTGGTAGCGGTAATTTCAAAAATTTGTTTGCTGGCATTATAAGCCTTGTAGTTGAATGGGCTATAGTCGAAACATTCCGGTGAAAACAAAAAGTCTAGGTTGAAAATTCCACCATTACGAATAAGATTATTAAAACCGATGTAGCGTTTGTCGTGAAGAAAATGGAGATTAACATCAGCAGAACGTCTTTTTTGCTTTGAAATATAATTCATTGCAGACATTGTTCCAGCTGAAACTCCGTGGATATACTCGAATTCCATTTCGTTTTCGAGGAAATAATCCAAAACGGCACTAGTGAAAAATGATCTTAGGGCACCGCCCTCTAATATTAAAGCTGCTTTTTCCAATGGAATCCCTTCTCTCTTCTAATGTACAGACACTATTTTAGCTCTTTTCATAGAGTTGTGGCAAATGGTTTAAATACAGATATAGTGTAAAAACAGCATTAAGAAGCAAAATGAAGAGAATGGTCTACCTTTTAAAAAAACAATAAAGAATGGATCCAAAGTCGTAACACCTGACTCTGAATCCATTCTTTTAACATTATTTTTCCATTGTTTCTTTTCCTAGCAAGCCGATAGTTACAACGGCAATCATGATGGAAATAAAGAAAATGACGAAAATAGTTGATAAAGCCACACCTTGTTCTGATAGAGAACCAACTAGTAATGGTCCGACGATTCCACCAACTCGTCCAATGCCAGCTGCCATTCCTGATCCGGTTCCACGAATTTCTTCAGGATACTGTTCGGGGGAGTAGGCATAAAGTGCACCCCAAGCGCCTAAGTTGAAGAATGATAGCAAAATACCAGCTACTAATAACATGGCAAGTCCTTGAGCGAAGCCAAAAGCAATTGCACTCAAGGCTGTACCAGTTAAGAAGGTAATTAAAGTTAATTTACGACCCCATTTCTCAATTAACCAAGCTGCTGTAAAGTAACCAGGAAGTTGAGCGACGGTCATAATCAGTACGTAGCCAAAACTATGCACAATGCTGTAACCCTTCATCACCATTACACTTGGTAGCCATAGAAACATTCCATAGTATGAAAAGACGACCATAAACCAGACAATCCAAAGCATCAAGGTTGCTTTAGCATAGTGCTGGTTCCAAATGCTTTTTAAGCGTAATTTAAAGCTGATTTTGGGCTTAGAAGAACGAATTGCATGATCTTCTTCTCGAATACTAAACCGTAGCACTAGAGCGTAAATTGCCGTCAATGAAGTGATGAATACGGCAATTTTCCAGCCCCAACTAGGGATGATAAAGTATGAAATTAGGGCAGAAATTAACCAACCTCCCGCCCAGAAGCTCTCAAGCAAAACAACTGCACGTCCGCGAACGTGAGCAGGAGAGTTTTCCGAAATCAGAGTGGAAGCAACAGGGAGCTCACCTCCAAGACCACAACCAACGAGAAAACGAATAAATGCAAAAGCGGCATAGGTTGTAGTTAAAGCAGAAATCCCATTAAAAATTGAAAAAATTAACAAACTGACAATTAAAATTGTTTTTCGATTGTAACGATCAGCTAATGCACCAAACAAAATAGCTCCGACAGCCATTCCTAATGAGCTAATACTACCGAGCATCCCCACTTGTGATTCGGTCAAATGCCATTCCTTAGCTAAAGCAGCAATAATAAACGACAGCATCCCCACATCCATGGCGTCAAACAGCCATGCGAATCCGGAAGCTACTAACAATTTTTTGTGATTGGAAGCTTCATTCAAAATAATCAATCTCCTTTTCTTTGTTAAGTGTCAAGACACTAGTTAAAACGTTTATAAGGTTACAACATAAACGCTAATATAGCAATATGTAAAATTGGAATAGTGTCTTGACAGTAACTAGGGAAGTTTTCTGCTAAAATATAAACAAGGAGTAATGAATTATGAAAAATAACCGAAAAATATCTATTAAAAATCAATTGCTAGAAACAAAAAAACCAATTAAAGCAAGCGCGTTAGCTGAACAATTTAACGTTAGTCGCCAAACGATTGTTGGGGACATTGCGTTGTTACGTGCTCAAGGGGAACAAATCATTTCAACTTCAAGAGGGTACGAATATGAAAAAAATCACCAGTTCGAAGAAATTGTGGTTTGTCGTCATTTTCCAGATCAAGCAGAGCAAGAAATGGATCTGATTGTGGCTGCAGGGGTGACAATTAAAGATGTTGTAATTGATCACCCAATTTACGGTCAACTGTCAGGACAAATGCGAGTTCAAAGTAGTGCTGATGTTAAGCAGTTTATTCAGCATATTCGTGAGAGAAAAGGTCATCTATTATCTGAATTAACGGATGGAATCCATAGCCACACACTTTCAGCGGATTCCTTGGAAGATTTGAAGAAAGCTAAAGAACAGTTAAAAAAGGCGGGAATTCTATATAAAGAAGTTTGATTAAAGGATTTTCATTGAAATTCGGAGTATATTACTCTCAAAGAAGCTGATTGGGGGGATTTGATGCTTAGAATTTTACTCATCATTTTTATAATTTATGCGATTATCCAAATTCCATTTATTATCAAGGCGTATTGGGGACGACGTAAGTATCAACGAAAGATTAGGGATGGGGAACGTGCGAATCAGAAATTGATGAAGGAAAAAGAAGAAAAGAATAAATAAAGCCGCAATAAAAGGATTGGTAAGGAGCAGATTCCCTACCAATCCTTTTATTTATGGGCTAATCAAGCTTGTACGGGAGCACGGAGTTTTTCATGGTATTTCAAGTAAACGTCAGTATAAGGATGAGTACTATCATCGTGCCAAGGTTTTACATGACCGCAAAAATGAATTAATTTTGGATTTGCTCGTGCTTCAGCAAAAGGCTGCAAGAGTTCAGTACGCGGTGGTACTAATGCATCAAAAATGATGTTTGATTGTGCATTCCATTGCGGATGTAAGTGAAGCCAACTGTCATGCAAAATAGCATTCAAAGCATCTTGGTCATGGAAGCGAAGTTTTTCTGGATTATTGTTGATGTAGTCTAAAACGCGTTGAGTGGTTGCCCTAGAACGCCAACGCACTAAGTCAATTAGCATCATACCAGAATTGAAATATTTACTATTATCACGGGTGATCCCCATGTGTTCTAAACGGTCGTGGAAGCCAGCATCTTCAACAGCTGCTAGAACGTTTCCCTCGAGGGATGTTTGCCATAGTTCGTGCAAGTTGGTATTGCAGATAATATCGCAGTCAAGATAGATTGCGCGTTTAACAGCTGGGAGCAATTCAGGAGCTAGAATACGATAGTAAGCGGATTTTAAAATACGATCACTTTCAACAGCATTTGCGAGCAAATCTTCGTTGACTTCGACAATTTGAATTGTAGCATTGTCATAACGTGAAATTACACTTCCTAATAGCAACATATCATGGTGTTCCAAATGATCTGGAAGAAGATAAAAATTATATTGATTTTCTGAATCGTTTTCCAAAATAGAAATATAAGAAGTTGCTAAAGGTTCGATGAATGCAGAGTTAGCAGCAGAGATGACGTTGATAACGCCACGTTGCATTTCAAGTTCATTTAATTCTTCATGGTATTCGGCTAAGTATGGGTGTTCGCTAAGCGTCTTCCATGGCTTTTCATGAGTTGTGAAATGGACAATGGCTGGATTTTTAATAGCTTCATTAATCAATTGAGCATAGGCCTCGTTGATTGGACGATGCTTTCTAAAGATAATTGAATTTTGTAGATTCCATTTAGGATGAAGCATTTGAACTTTCCCGGCAAGTACGGCGTTTAGCGCATCCTGATCATGGAAAATAATGCGTTGAGATTGAGTTTTAATGTAATTTAACGTTTTTTCAGTGATATGATGCTTATTCCATTTTTGAATATCAATTACTAAAATTCCGGAATTAAAGTAAATATTGCTTGCGGCGGTTACGGGATCTACCCCAAGGCGGTCGAGCGCAAATGCCTGGCCAGTATCAATCACTGCGCCAATAATATTACCGTTTAGTTCGCAGTTATATAGTTCGGTTAAATCATGACGAACTAACAAATCGACATCTAGATAGACAATGCGGTCTAAACCTCGTTTTGCTAATAGTTTAGGTGCCACAATTCGATAATATGCAGTTTTGTTGATATGACTGTTGGTAGGACAAAAATTAAACGCTGTTGGATCTAGGTCAAGATATTCCACCGAATGCAATCCATGAGCCAATTTTTCTAGAGCGTTCATTGTTGCAGAACTAAGATTATTGGATAACACAATAAAATTAACACGTGTTTTTTTATTTAAGTTTTCAAGTGTTGTTTTTATGGTGATTTGTAGTTGATCGGCATAGTTTTCGTCAGCAGCTAATAAAACGTTGATATTTTTCAAATTATTGCACCCCTTTTCATAGTTTGTGGTCACATTATATAAAGAGATGATTGGTTATGTAAAGCAATAAGCAATGTTTACGATAAGATGAGCAAAATGCTTGCGTAAGGTTACACAACCCGATATAATTCAAGACAATTAATGGTAAGTAATTTCATGATTGATGGGAGGACGCTTATATGAGTGTAATAGTACCGATTTATAAAGTTAGACTTGGACATAGTGAAGTGGAGACGCCAGATTTGATTTTGGGAGTAACCAATGTAATGCGTGGCGACAACACGGTGCGTGGGATTTTGAAAGGCTGTGACGATTTAGTGCTGTCAGTACTACAAGCTCGTAATGGCGAAGCGCTAATCGGAGATCAGTGGATTAAATTCCAAATTCGTGACTTAGGTGATCAAGTTGAAGTAAAGTGTGATCCAAG
>JALAGR010000003.1 GCA_022712335.1 Pediococcus sp.
ATTCATTTCTGCTTGTAGTAATTGTGGAGAACGTTCGATTGCATCAATCGTATCTCCTGCAATATGTGACGTAATCACTACATTATCCAGTTCCAATAAGGGCTCCTGCAAACGAATTGGTTCTTCCCATAATACATCGATACCCGCACCAGCGATCTGCTTATTTCTTAAGCACTCAACAAAGTCGGCCTGGTTGATGATATCTGGACGAGCAGTATTAATCAGATATGCACTTGGTTTCATTAATTTTAACAATGATTGATCAACAAGATTTTTTGTTTCTGGTACTACCCGTAAATGTAAAGATACTACATCTGAATCACTAAAAATCTCTTTTAAACTTTTTAACTTGATCTGATAGCCTTCTTGATTTAGAGTTTTTTGATCAATAAAAGCATCATATGCACTAACTTCTAATCCTAAAGCAGTTAAACGTTTTGCTACAATTTTTCCAATATGTCCTAAACCTACCAAACCAATTTTTTGATTGGAAAATGACGTTTTATATGCATCATTAGGAAAATTTTGTGGCCATTTACCATTTTTTACTTGAATTGCAGAGGTCGCAATATTACGGACGGTCGCATACATCAATCCAATCGTAAAGTCTGCAACAGGCTCTGCATTACGAATAACATTAATTACAGAAAGATTAGTCATTTCCTTAACTGTTGCTAAATCGATGTGTTCTAGACCACCGCGGCAAGTTCCAATGATTTTTAAATTTCTTGCACGAGTTAATAAATTTCGTGAAACTGGTGCCAAATGAACTAAAAGATAATCAGCTGTTTCCATTGCAGTCAGTATATCTGTAGATAATTCAAAATCATTCGGACCGTCATGTTCCAATATTTTAATAATCTCACGAAATTCTGAACGAGATTTTTCAGCATACCAATCAAACATTTGAATGTTGAGTGGTTGTTCGAGTATTAACCCTTTTGCTGCTAAAGCGAGATTTTTTGCTGGAACAAAAGGATCGCCAATTACGACTATGTTAGTCATCTTGTCTACCTTCTTCCCTTAATATTCCCGCTTTCGGTTTCACATGAAATTCTGTAGCCAAAGCTAAAAGTTGTTGATCAGTAATTTGTTGTTTAATTTCTTGTCGAGTTGAACAAATCTGTAAATAAATCTTTGCTGCTTTCTCAGCCGTTTCTACTAAACCAAAAGCATCATCCATCGTCTGTCCTGCACCCATAATTCCATGATGTGGCCAGATTACTATTCTAGAGGCCTGCATTTTTTCTGCTGATGCAGCACCTAACTTACTTGTACCAGCCACCATCCACGGAAGAACCGATACTCCATCAGGAAATACGACCAAACATTCTGTAATCATTTGCCATAGCGTTTTAGTAAATTTCTTTTCATCCAATTCATGTATAAATGTCATCGCTGAAATTGCTGTTGCATGTGTATGCAAAATAACTCGATGCTCTGGGTCTTGTTTAATACGAACTGCATGACATTGTAAATGAGAAGCTAACTCACTGGTTGGTAAATCACCACCTTCTAGTCCCCATAATAATTCATAGCAATCTCCTTCTGTATTTATTCGAATAATTGCTAGACTGTCTGCCGGATTTTTTTGAATATTTTTGAAATACTTACCTGAACCAGAGACGAGAAAGATTTCTCCAGCTAAACTTTTTACAGTAAAATCTAAGGCTACTATTTTTTTGACTCGATTAAGATCGAGATAATACTTAACTTCCTCTTGTGGTAATCGATAGCTAATATTTCCTCCATTTCTTTCAGCCCATCCATAGGCCCACAACTGACTAGTTGCTTCACACATTTCTCGAATAAAAGGAGCTTGATTGATCTCATGCAGTTTCATCCCATCATCCTCCACTATTTATACTTAATTAAAGGAGGATCGTAATTAGTCGTGCCACGATCATAAAAGCCACACCTAACAAGCCATGAATCCAATAAGTTTTGCTTTTTACGACATCACCATTGGCACCAATGACCAGTCTTTTAGCACCATCAAAAAATATTTTGATAAAAAAGGCTAATCCAATCAAAATAAACAAATTACTAATCATCTTAATCCTCCTAAACTACTAATTATTTTTGTCCATAATAAGCATTCGCACCATGTTTCCGTAAATAATGCTTATCCAACACTCGCTGTGGTAATTCTTCTGCAAAGGAATTTAATTGTCGTGTTAATAAATTCATCTTGCAGACTTCTTCTAATACTACAGCATTCATTACTGCACTATTTGCATCTTTTCCCCAAGTGAATGGGCCATGTCCGTGTAGCAAAACTCCTGGAACTTCTAAAGGTTTAATTCCCCTTTCACGAAAAGTTTCAATAATCACATTTCCAGTTTCGTGTTCGTAACCCTCATCAATTTCACTTTGTGTTAAGAAACGAGCACAAGGGACTGAGCCATAAAATGTATCAGCATGAGTAGTTCCCATTGCTGGAACATCCAAGCCAGATTGTGCCCAAGCTGCTGCCCAGGTTGAATGGGTATGAACAACACCACCAATTTCCGGAAATGCCTTATATAAAACCGCATGAGTCGGTGTATCAGATGACGGATTTAAATTCCCTTCAATGACGTTATTATCCAAATCAACTACAACCATGTCATCAGCTGTCATTTCTTCATAACTGACACCACTAGGTTTGATAACAAAATACTTAGTCTCAGGATCATACGCACTGACGTTTCCCCAAGTGTATTTAATTAAACCATGTTTAGGTAATGCTAAATTAGCTTGAAATAC
>JALAGR010000172.1 GCA_022712335.1 Pediococcus sp.
ATGCGACTTGTCCCAGTTTCGCGACTGATATTAGTAATTCCTTGGCCGCTTTGTAGCATATTTCTAATTTCAAAATATGTTTTCCGACGGTTTGGATCCTTAACATTCGGACCATAAAGAAGTGGACGTCCCTTATAAACTCCTCTTTTTTTTGCTAATTCGATTCCTTGGCGTTGACGAATACGAATTCGCTTTCGTTCCGATTCTGCCTGGAATTTCTTAGTTTCGATAAAAATATTACGCAAGAAATTTCGCATATTCGCATCATCAATATCATCAAACGTAGGTAAGTCGAGAATGACTAATTTTGCTCCTTTTAAATAAACCTCCATAAATATGTGCGTAAGATACTCATTATTTCTACCTAAACGTTCCATCTCGATAACGTATAGCTCATCGCCGGTTTTTAATTGCTTTAAAACTTTCATTAATTCTGGTCGTTCGTTGATTGCTCCTGATATTTTTTCTTCAAAAATTCGATCCATGCCGACCTCATTTAGTCGTTGTAATTGACGTGCTAAATTTTGATCTTGAGAACTTACACGCGCATAACCATATTTCATAAGTATAACCTCCTTAGATTTTTACCCTATTTTAGCCTCCAATTTCTTGTCTTTTTAGGGTGTACCTCCAAAATACAAAAATAAATTTTAATAAGTATTTTGTTCTGGTAAATCACAGCCCGACTAGTGAGGAGGTTTATCGTGAATATTCGGGTTGATATAACCGATAAGAGATTTGGTAAGTTAGTTGCGAAATATCCATCAGGCAAGGCTAAGAATGGTAATACAATTTGGCATTGTGTATGTGATTGCGGCGGCAAGACAGAGGTTGAACTACAGCATTTGAAATCGGGTGGTACTAAAAGCTGTGGAAAGTGCTCGCGTGTAAGGTATGACTTGACTGGAAAATGCTTTGGGAGATTGAAAGTGTTACATGTTGCAGAGCGGAAGCGCAATACGGGTAATACTTTTTGGATTTGTCAGTGCACTTGTGGAAACATTGTTGAAGCGGATGGTTATCGTCTACGACGGGGTGGAGTTCGTAGCTGTGGATGCTTGAGAAAAGAAAAAGCTGCTTTTCAAATTCGGACTAACGAAGCAACATTATCGAGAATGGGTAACATTGACGGATTGAGGGATGCAAATGGTAATCCGATTCAATCAATCAAATTAGGCGCACGAAACACTAGTGGTGTGATTGGAGTATCTTTTGATAATCACGCTCAGAAATGGCTTGCGCGAATGATGGTAAAAGGAAGTTTGGTTTTAAATGCGAGTTTTCCAACATTTGATGAAGCGGTTGAAGCACGAAGGGAAGCGGAAAAACAGTATTTAAAAATTGAAAAATAAATATAAAAATTGCCTGCTAAGTTAAGTCTTAACAGGCAATTTTACTAAGAAGCTTAAATTAAGCTTTGATTGTATAAATCAATGCGAGGTTCGAAATTATTAGTTTCGTCTAAATGAACTTGGCTTAAAGTAACGTTGTCAATTTTACCGAAGAGGGCGGGGCTAACATGCAATAATGCTGCAAATAGTGCTCGTGTTGTCATGCCGTGACAAATAATTAAAATCGATTCAGTTGTGTATTGTTGCTTAAGATCATCTAAAAAGCCGTCGACGCGGCTAACTAAATCAGAATAACTTTCAGAGTTGGGTGCGTAATCTGAATATTTTTCGTTAAACATTCCCATTTGATTAAAAATTTCAGGATATTTTTCGAAAATTGCAGCTTCAGAAGTACCGTCCCAATCCCCAAAACTCATTTCGGTTAAACGTTCATCAAGTTTAATATCAGCATTATTTCCTAAAAGCAACTCTGCTGTTTGACGCGCACGACGCATCGGACTAGAGAATACTTGATCGAATTGCTTCCAGTCGAAAGCATCATGAGCATTTTGAGCTAATTCAATACCAGCTTCTGATAAATTAACGTCTGATCCAGAACCAGAAATCAAACCACGTCCATTATCACTGCTAATACTATGTCGTACAATCGTTAAATCCATTGATATTTCACCACCATTTTTTACTTGCTAATACGCTTACAATACGATAAGACAAGGTATTGGTCAAGAGGGATGAATTAAACTAATTAAAATATAATTTGCAAGGTAAGGCTCTTTTGCGTACAATAGTATATTGCTGTCGATATTTTATGCAGTTAATTGTTACTGGTATGCAAAATAATGTACAAAAGTCGTGTGGTTTGTGCTGGTAAGTGGAATTTAAGGTGTCACTTTTTGCATATTCTTGGTTGTAACAGTGTTTATTTTACATTTATATGACATTTTGACAAAAACCAATGACACTAACGTGTATAAATATATACTAATAGTAATGTCGTTAGGTTTCGTTTTAAGCTCGGAGATTAGATAAGATAATAGGTGAATTTATGAAAAAATATGGAATTTTAATTCCAGCGTTAAACCCTGATCAAAAGTTAATTAAATTAGTTCAGGAATTATTGGATAGTACAATTTCTTTTGATACACTCGTTTTTGTTGATGATGGTAGTGATGCTGAAAATCAAGTTGTTTTCAGTGAACTCGAAGAAATGGAAGATTCAAGAATCCACATTTTACATCATCAACATAATGAAGGAAAAGGTGCGGCATTAAAAAATGGATTCCGTTATATTCGGAATTATTTCCCAGAAATTGACGGAATTGCAACAATGGATTCAGACGGACAACATACAGTTGATGCTTTAGCAACATGTATGGAAAAGTTCGAAACGAGCCCAGAAGATTTAGTCATTGGGGTACGTGAATTCACCAATGAAATTCCAATGCGAAGTCAATTCGGAAATGTTTTAACTAGCAAGCTAGTGAAAATGTTGACTCATCAAAATATTTCAGACACACAAACAGGATTAAGAATTGTACCAATTAAATATGTTGAAAAATTAATTGATTTCCCAGGAGATCGCTTTGAATTTGAGTTTGATATGTTGCTTCAAGCTCGCAAATACGATGTGAAGGTCATCGAACAACCTATTCCTACGATTTATTTAGACGGAAATAAATCATCGCACTTCCGAGTAATTCGTGATTCGATCGCAATTTACGCGCGCTTCTTAAAATTTGCAGGAAGTGGATTGATTTCTTTTATTGTAGATATCGTCCTTTTTGAGGGGATTATTTTATTGTTAGGAAATCATGTTTTAGACAGTATCATTCTCGCGACTGTCGTATCCAGAGCACTTTCAGCTGTAGTTAACTATACGTTGAATCACCACGTGGTTTTCAATAGTGGTGGACGGCTAACATTTGTGAAGTACGGTGCTTTATTTATTGTACAGATGGTCCTTTCGGGGTATTTGACAGACCTTGTTACAGGTTGGCTACCAAACAATAATAATAGTATCGCGCCAATGATTGCTAAAATGATCGTTGATTTCACGTTGTTTATGATAAGTTATCAAATCCAAAAAGATTTTATTTTCAAGCAGGATAAGGAGTTAGGCTATGCCAAAGATCAAGAAAGCTAGTTATATTTTAGCAATTGCGTTGTCAGTAATTTACTTACTATGGCGCGTTATTTTTACGATTCCATGGCATGCGCATATCTTTACTTTGATTTTTGCTTTATTGCTGGTCGGAAGTGAAATTTTCTCTAGTTTTACCGCCTACGTTTTAATTATTTTTAGGTTAATTCGTTCAGAAAAGGATGAAAAGCTAGAAATTCCCGAATTTGATTTGAAGCAGCCGATTCCTAAAATTGACGTACTGATCGTTACCCATAACGAAGATGTCGAATTGTTAAGAAAAACGGTTAATGCTGCTACGTTTATGGATTATCCTGATAAAAGCAAGGTTAATATTGTGATTACGGATGATGGAAATCGTCCTGAAGTACATGAGTTAGCAAACGAATACCATGTTCAATATATAACCATGGAAAAGAACAAGCACGCTAAAGCTGGTAACATTAATAATGCATTGGAACAGTTAGATGCGCCATTATTTGCCATCTTTGACGCAGATATGATGCCATTTTCAAACTTCTTAACAAGTAGTGTTCCATTTTTTACAGAGAATTTTGCAGCGCTTGAAGAAGATCCAGATCATACGGTACCACTAGGTTTTGTTCAAACTCCTCAAAGTTTTTATAATGCGGATATTTTCCAATTTAACTTATTTTTACAAGATTCTGTAGTAAACGAACAAGATTTCTTTTCACGTGATGTGAACGTATTAAACGGTGCCAGTGGACACGCGTTATTTACGGGTTCTAATGCCGTGTTCTTACGTGAAATCGTTGAAAAAGTAGGATTCTTCCCAACCGATACGATTACAGAAGATTTTGAGTTGGGAACTAAAATTAATAGTGAGGGTTATACTAGCATTGCAACTCAGGAAGCTGTTTCAAGTGGGATTACGCCGGTTGATATCAAAAGTGTAATCAAGCAAAGAACGCGTTGGGCGCGTGGAGTTATCCAGAGTTGTCAAAATATGCATATCTTTACTAACCCCAAAATCACTTTTATCAATCGAATTATTCTGATTAATACGTGGCTTTACTGGTGGTCATTCTCAAGACGTTTAATTTATATTGCTGCACCATTGTTGTATGCGTTGTTCAAAGTTCAAGTGGTTAATGCCAACTTCTGGATTTTGATGATTGTCTGGGCGCCTGGATATTTCTTACTGCATTTCGTTTTAGGTGATACTTCTAGTAATATTAGAAATGAGCGGTGGGGAGAGATTCAGGAAACTTTCTTTGCACCGTACTTATTTATTCCAGTTATATTAGAAAGTATTGGAATTAAAGCTAAGAAATTTAAAGTTACAGATAAAAATGTTAAGTTTTCAATTGTTGACAAGCTCTACAT
>JALAGR010000173.1 GCA_022712335.1 Pediococcus sp.
CTTAGTAACCTTGCAGTTGTATATCCTCTTTCCAGTAATCGTAAAAATTTTCAAAAAGTTCTCGGGGCATCATTGGAGAATACTAGTTGTTAGTTTTGTACTTCAATTAACGTTAATGTTTACGATTAAATATGGGCTACCACATGTTGACCGAAGTGATTGGATTTGGTGGTTTAAAGCCTATGGAGTAAACGTATTGACTTACCAATTCTATTTTATCTTCGGAGCATACACTTCTTTACATTATCATGAAGTTCAAAATTTCATTTCAAAGTATATCAAGTGGATTGTGAGCGTCACGGGGATTTTAGCATTAGGTACGATAATTTACTATTTTTGGAACAGCAAAGTTTTGAATTTAAGTTATACAGCTGCAGTTTCACCACACCAACCATTTATGCTTATTTATGACACGATGGTAATCGTAACGGTATTTTATATAGGTAAAATGTACGCTCATTGGCGTCAAAATGGGATTCCACATTGGTTTGACTTGTTCGTTAAAAATGGAGCAAAAATCAGCTTTGGAATCTATTTGGATCAAACAATTGGGTTAACAATTTTATCAATTTTTTTAGGGAAATTAACGCTCCCCGATTGGGCATATTTTGGATTGATTCCAGTAGGCTACTTGTTTGTGATGAGCATTTCATACGGAGTGGCTTGGTTTTGTTACAGAGTTCCGCCGTTCGGTATTTTTATCGGTCGTCCGCAGTGGCATATATTACCTAAAAATCGAAAAATAAAAGGAGTGGTGAAAGATGACAGCATTAACAAAGTTACTTTCTCAACAACTGAAAGATAACCCAAGTCGAAGAATCATTAAAGATATCGAAATGAAGCGCTGGTTTACAGGTGAGGATTTAAGTGAAGATGTACATGTCTTACAAAATCTTTTTAAGAAAACGAATCTGAGAAAGGGGGATCAAATACTAGTTTGTTTGCCCAATTCAGCCGTCTTTCCAGTGATTAACCAAGCTGCTTGGAATTTGGGAATTATAGTACACCCTATTTCACCTTCAACACCTATTGCTGAACTTCAATCAGATTGGAACGAACGCCACTATGCAGCAATATTAATCACAGATGAAATTGAAAAGCAGTGGAGGGTAGGAAACTTTAATCATCAAAGTTTAAGTTTACTTACGTTTGAAAATTTAAAAGTTATGATCAATCAACAACGAGAACTAGGTGAAACAATTGAAGTTGAAGAGGATGACCTGGGGCTAATTTTAAATACCAGTGGTACAACGGGCAAGCCTAAACGAGTGGGTTTAACGCATAAAATGTTGTTAAATGCAGCTAAATACGATGCAGAAAGTAATTTGATGACTCGTGATGACGTCACACTAGTAACTATGCCAATGTTTCACATTAATGCGCAAGTAATGATTACTTTATCAAGTCGCGTTGCTAATTCACGAATGGTAGTTGCTCCTAAATTTTCAGCGTCCCGTTTTTGGCAACAAGTTTATGAAAACGAGGTGACGTGGGTATCGGTAGTGCCAACTATTATTTCGTTATTGTTACTAAATGAGCAGTCATTAAAAAGCTATTCTGAACTTCAGAATAAAATCAATTTACGATATGTACGGTCAAGTTCATTTGCGTTACCTGAAGAGCAATTACGTAAATTTCAGAATCAATTTGATACCTTAGTAATTGAAGGGTATGGGATGACGGAAGCCACAAGTCAATGCACGATTAATCCGTTTGATGCTCCTAAAATTGGGAGTGCAGGCAAACCATATGGAACTGAAGTTCAAATAATAGATTCTAAAGGTCAATTTACAAGTGTAGCAAATACTGTAGGAGAAATTGTAATCAAAGGTAACCATGTCATTACCGAGTACCTAGATCCTAACCCAGATTCTTTTAGAAATGGCTGGTTTTTGACTGGGGATTTGGGTTACTTTGATAGAGATGGATATCTATTTGTCAAAGGACGAAAAAAGGAAATTATCTCTCATGGAGGCGAAAAGGTAGCACCTGCGGCTGTTGAAAATGTTTTGCATGACTTAGACTTTGTGGCGCAGTTAGCAGTGATTGGGATGCCGGATGATTTATATGGTGAAGAAGTGACAGTGGTTGTTGTCAGTAAAACACCTGGACATAATGAAGCGGAACAACGCCAAACTATTTTGGAATTTAGTAGACAGCATTTAGCAAAATACGAGGCTCCAACTCGAGTAGAATTTCTTGAGCAGTTTCCTCGAAATTCGACTGGAAAAGTTTTACGCCCGCAGCTACAAAAGTTGCTAGAGGGCTAAAATAGTGGTCATAGTTTAATTACTATGGCTTTTTTGTTTCACGTGGAACTTTAGAGAGAATGCTAGAATTTCTGTTAGAATAAATAGTAAAAAACGAGGCAAAATAAATGAAAATAATCATCGCACCAGCTAAAAAGATGAAAATTGAAACGGACTCGTTCGAATCAACTGCAGTTCCAGCGTATATAGAGGAAACAAAGCAGATTTTAGCAGCTTTGAGACAACTCTCCTATCATGAAGTTCAATTGCTGTGGAAATGCAGTGATAAGCTTGCACAAGTGAATTATGAATGGCTACAAAAAATGGATTTAAATCGACAACTAACTCCAGCAATAATGGCTTACGTAGGAATTCAATATCAGTATATGGCACCGGACTTAATGACACAGAAACAGTTGGAATATATACAAGA
>JALAGR010000025.1 GCA_022712335.1 Pediococcus sp.
GGACTAATTTACCAAACGATAATGTGACATACCTCAATAGTTCGTCTATTTCTACTTCAGATCTAAGTGAAATCCAAGTTGCTTGGGGCTTCGATCAACATGTTCAAGCAATCTTAGACACTCCTCACCATCAACTAAACTGGATTCAATCATTTAGTGCTGGAATCGATTATTTCCCTAAGCAGCAACTCATTGATCAAAATATTACTTTAACTAATACTAGCGGTGTTCATAGTGTTGCAATTGCCAACACCGTTCTTCTATACGCTTTGTATTTTATGCGTGATATGAATTTAGCACTAAACATGCGCCGCCAAAAACAATGGGACGACGCTCGGCATTACGATGAACTTACATTGCTCCCAAACAAAAAGTGGTTAATTTTTGGAACAGGTCATATTGGACAAGAAATTGCCAAAGAAGCCCAAGTTTTGGGTGGCCACGTTACTGGTGTTAACCATTCTGGGCATCCTGCACCACACTTCGATGCCACTGTAGCTGACACTGCTTATTCGGATGTCATTCAAGATGCCGACATTATTGTAAACATTCTTCCATTAACTACTGAAACTAAATCTATGTTTGATGCAGAATTTTTCAATCAATTAAAAGACTTATATCTTTTTGTTAACGTTGGTCGTGGTCCTTCAGTTGATACAACTGCTTTGATTGAAGCTCTTGATAAAGGGCTTGTTAAACATGCTGCTCTAGACGTCTTTGAAAAAGAACCGCTCACATCGGATAGTCCTCTTTGGAATTATCCACAAGTTCTAATTACTCCGCACAATTCAGCGGTCAGTTCTGAAATGTTACCTGGAGTCCATAACGTTTTCGTTACCAATTTAGAAGCATTTCTAAAAGATGGGCATCCTACTACAAACATTGCTGATTTAACCCGTGGCTACTAAAAAAGGCTTGATCCACAGTGATTCTAAAGAACTCAATGGAGTCCCTTATTATCATTTCTGTGAATCAAGTCTTTTAATTTTTAATTTGATTTACGCGCTTTAAACCACTTGCCGTAACTTTATAAAATCCTGTTTTGTAATTTTCATGGTACGTTTTCTTCAACATCGTTGTAAAAGTACGATGCCATTCAGGAAGAGCTACATATTTATATTGTTGAATTTCTTTTTTGAAATCTGATTTAGATAGCATAAAGTTTTCTTGACCATCTACCTTATCAGAAAAGAAGTAATACTTACCAACATAACCTGCATAGTAATCATCCACATCTTCCGCGTGAGGATCGACAACTAATACTTTCGTATGGTTATATTTCATATCCTGTTTTGCGATATGTTTAAGCTCAACAGGTAACTCTTCTTTTCCTAGGGTGCTACGGTATTTTACACCATTGATTTCCGAGAACATCAAAATAGTTGAAAATAGCGTCAAAATTAACGCTGATAATTGATACATATTTTTAGTGGTAATCGATTTGAACGTTCGAATCCCTCGCTTGTCCACATTCGGTTCAAACATGGCCCGGTCCATTGCAACAACCAACGCCATTGTTGCTAGTAGCATATTTAAAATGACCATACTAGATAAGTAACGCTCCGAACCTTCTAGGTTGATTGCTTCTGAATATGGCATCGAAACAATATACATCGCGAAAACACTAATATAGTAAGCAATAAAACTAGCATCTAGCGCTAATAAAACTTTGAACAGATTGTTGGGCTTTTTTAGATAGAACCGGATAACCATCCAAGCAACCAGCAAGGTTATATTAACTAATAAGACGCCCTTAGTTGATAATGAATTAAGACTGAAAATTTGATGTAAAAATTTATTTCCAATTTTCATCATCACTTTTGAACTTTCACTAGCAAGCTGATTTTCATAAGCAGCCGTACTAATTTGATGTTTAGATACAGCACTAAACGTTGCATGTACGTGCTGATTCCACCAGAAAAATGATAAGTAACTTCCAGCCATCGTAATTACCGTTAGTCCAATACTTTTGCCAAGTCGCTTTCCTCTGCTAATTTCTTTAGAGTTCTTCATCAATAGATATAGTAAATAAAAACCAATCATAACGACATACATTGTTCCAGAGTTCTTGATTAAGAATAATTCGGAACTAAATAAAAATGCTGTAACACATTGCAACCAAGGCTTATGTCGATATGCATATACTCCTGCAATCCCCGCCGCGGCCATTACCGGCAAAATAAAATCAACCAGTAAATTATTCATTCGAATCGCAATGTTAAATACATTAATAAGAGCGATCGTAATACATAAAATAAAAGCATGTGTTGTTCTTGTTCGATCTCGTAAAACTGCAAAGATAGCGTATAATCCTGCCCAAATCAGTAAGAATTGCCCTACTAACATCGTTCCGTTGCTAAACCCAACCCAAGATACAAACTGTGTGATAAACAACGCAGTAGCTGGTGGATACGAGGTAAATGAAATAATTGCATCTGAAGCCACTGGCAAATGCCCCTGAAGCAGCATGTACTTAACAATCAATGCCCAATGTGAGTAGTTATCGTAATGAATCAATGGACTACTATATAAAGTTATTCCTAAGAAAATCCCAACCACAGCCATCCAGGCATCAAAATAATGAATTCCTTCAAATGGTAATTTCCCACGTTTAAGAATAATCATCCCAATTCGAACTACAAATAGGATGCATCCTAAAATTACAACTGCTTTCAAACCAAATCTCAGCCAATTTAACATTGCCATTACATATAACAAGAGCGTCTGAACCACCATTGAAGTAATCCAAGACATATATTTGTTAACCCCTGTCATTCTGATAAATCCGGCATATCCTAACTGAGCAATAATAAAAATAATCAAACCTACTGCCGACAAACAAGTCACCCACAATTTCTATCTTAATTTAAATTACGTAATATATATAAATACTCGCCACTTTAGTAC
>JALAGR010000174.1 GCA_022712335.1 Pediococcus sp.
CCTATCCTATAAAAAATAAAATTAAGAAGACCAGTACGATTCCAACACCCAGGACTGCCATCGCAATATTGAGTTTCTTAGCTAATGCCCGACTTTTCACTTCTGATTGTTCGTCGGGGTTAAAGCGTTGTTCTTTACTTTCTTGTTGTCTTCTTTGACTACGCGATAATTCTTCTGCTGATTCTTGCTCTACATTTAATTTTTCTGCTTCTTTTTGCAAACTTTTTTGGTATTCAGCTCGCGTTTGTTTTCCTTTTTCCAAAGACTCACCTACTTAGCATTAGCCTTCCAGTAATAAATGGCTAAAATTGTTTTTGCATCTTCAATTTTACCGTCATTCACTGCTTTTAAAGCTTCATCAAGTGAAAGTTCAAAAATATTTAAGTTTTCACCTTGGTCACGAGGAAGTTCTTTAGTAACTCTCTTCAAATCTGTTGCTTGATACAACGTCATATATTCGTTTGAAAAACCTGGAGCAGAATAAAAACCACTAATTTTTTTGATTTCACCAGCTTCATAACGAGTTTCCTCATTTAATTCACGTTTAGCTGTCTCAAGTAAATCTTCTCCTGGTTCAACTTTTCCGGCTGGAATTTCAATGGTTGTTTTACCAATTGGTGTACGCCATTGTTCTTCAAAAATAGCTTTACCATCGTTCGTCAAAGCAAGCACACCAACAGCGCCTTGATGCTTAACCACGTCGCGATTAGCTAATTCCCCACTTGGCAGTTCGACGGTTTGTTGGTATACATCAATAATTTCACCTTTATAACGTGAAATTGACTTTACTACTTTTTCTTCGAAACTCATTATTCAGCCTCCTTACGAAAAACTTTAACGGCGATTAAACCCTTAGGTCCATCAGCAACCATTAATTTAACTTTTTCTCCGACTTCTAAAGTTTTGTAATCTTCAGATTGAATTACTGTGTAATGAGCAAATACCTTGTCCCCACTATCTGTTTCAATGAATCCAAATCCTTTTTCTTTATCAAAGCTTCCTACTGTTCCAGTTTCCAAAACTTCAGCTCCCTTTTTGTGTTTGTCATACTACCATCATAATGGTGAGAAACGTTTCTGTAAATTAAAAATGATTAGGTTCCTCACCTAATCACTTTCAACTAATTATTTTTCTTCAAATCCTTCAGTGATTGCTTCAGGATAATTTTCAGTAACGATTTGAGCACAGCTTGCACATAATGTTGCAAAATGTTCGTCTGAACCAACGTCTGTCTTCGTCATTCGACAACGTTCGCAAACTTCACCTTGTGCAGGTGTGATTTCAACTGCCATCTTTTCTTCAAAGATTTCTGCATCAGCAGGTGCTTCAGCTAGAGTCTTCACATCCAATTGAGAAACAATCAAAATCAAACGTAAATCAACGCCTAATTCATCAACTAATTTCTTAGATGCTTCATCCAAGTACAAGGTTGCCTTAGCTTCCATTGACTTACCAATCATCTTACTGTCACGAGCTTCTTCAAGAGCTTTCAAAACGTGTGAACGAAGTTCTTTGATCGTTTGCCATTTGCTCATTAAGTCTTCACCATCATCATAATTAGCAACTTCTGGCATTTCAGATAATTGAACAAATTCTTCTGGTTCACGAAGATATTCCCAAATTTCTTCAGCAGTATGAGGCAAAATTGGCGTGATTAATTTTGTTAAACCAACCAAAATTTCATAGAAGACAGTTTGCATCGAGCGACGCTTCAAACTATTTTCCGGTTCGATATAAACAACATCCTTAGCAAAATCAAGGTAGAATGCTGATAAATCAGTAATGATGTAATTTAACAACGTCTTGTAGATATCAATGAAATCGTAGCTATCATATGATCCGCGGACCTTGCTGATTAATTCATTGAATTGAACAAGCATGTAACGATCTTCAGGACGTAATTCGCTATAACTAACCTTATTTTCTTTTGGATCAAAATCAGATGTGTTAGCAAGTAAGTAACGAACCGTGTTTCTGATTTTCTTGTAAGATTCAGAAATCTTAACAAAGTTTTCTTGAGAAACACGTACGTCAGATGAAGAATCAATCGAAGAAACCCAAAGACGGATAATTTCAGCACCCATCTTCTTATTGATTTCATCAGGAACAATGGTGTTACCAAGTGATTTACTCATCTTGTGGCCCTTACCATCTAAGGTAAATCCTTGTGAGATAACCTTTTTGTATGGTGCTTTGCCAGATACAGCAACACTAGTAATCAAACTAGAATTGAACCAACCACGATATTGATCAGAACCTTCTAATACTAGGTCAGCTGGATATTCAAGATAATCGCGTTGAGCCAAAACACCTTGATGTGATGATCCTGAGTCAAACCAAACATCCATGATGTCATTTTCTTTAGTAAATTCGCCATTTGGTGAATGTTCATTAGAGTAACCTTCTGGAAGAAGATCCTTAGCTTCCCATTGGAACCAAATGTCAGAACCGTTCTTTTCAAATAAGTTAGCAACATGATCGATAGTTTCTTTATCGATGATTGGTGTTCCATCTTCAGCATAGAAGATTGGTAGTGGAACACCCCAAACACGTTGACGAGAGATAACCCAATCGCCACGATCACGAATCATATTGTGAAGACGTTTTTGTCCCCAATCAGGAAGAAATTCCACTTCGTCAATAGCACCAAGAATTTGATCACGAATCTTATCTACTGAAGCAAACCATTGTGGTGTTGCACGGAAAATAATTGGTTTCTTTGTACGCCAATCAAATGGATAACTATGTTCATAGTCCATTTGTTTTAAGAGCGCATTTGAAGCTTTTAATTTATCCAACGCAATGGCGTTCGCATCTTCATAGAAGACTCCTTCGAAATCTGGACCAGCTTCAGCTGTCATATATCCACGATCATCTACTGGTACAAAGATATCTAATCCGTATTCTTTACCAACACGGAAATCATCTTCACCAAATCCTGGAGCAGTATGAACTAAACCAGTACCTGAATCTAAAGTAACGAAATCGCCCAACATTACAACTAATTTGCGGTCACTATCAAATGGATGCAAAGCAGTAATATTTTCTAGTTCACTCCCGCGAACCATCTTGATTGTTTGAACATCTTCCCAACCAAATTGTTCAGCTGCATAGGTCAAACGATCCGTAGCAACCACGAATTTACGGTCTTCACCAGCTGGTTGGACAACTGAATAGTCAAATCCAGCATCGATAGTAATCCCTTCTGATGCTGGAATCGTCCATGGTGTTGTCGTCCAAACTACAAAATAAGTATCTTCGTCAAGAACACCTTTACCATCACTAACTTTTTCAGCGTAAAAAGCAGATGGTGAAGTAACATCATGATATTCAACTTCAGCTTCAGCCATAGCTGATTCAGATGACCATGACCAAAATACTGGTTTTTTACCACGGTAAATTAACCCTAATTCCGCCATTCGACCAAATGTTCTAATTTCTTGTGCTTCGAATTCTGGTTTAAGTGTTAGGTATGGATTGTCCCATTCTGCAGAAATACCTAAACGTTTGAAATCTGTACGTTGCTTATCAACTTGTTTTAGTGCGTATTCGTGACATAATTTTCTAAATTCAGCTGTGGACATTTTCTTTCTGTCATAGCCTTCTTTAGTAAGTTGTTGTTCAATTGGTAATCCATGAGTATCCCAACCTGGAACAAATGGACTTCTGAAACCACTCATTGATTTGTAACGAACAATAATATCTTTTGAAATCTTGTTCATGGCATGACCCATGTGGATGTTACCATTTGCATATGGAGGTCCATCATGTAATACAAATGATGGTTTACCTTCATTTAATTTTTGACGTTGTTCGTAAATTTTGTTTTCAGCCCAGATATCTTCACGTTTTTGTTCATTAACTGGAAGATTTCCACGCATCTTAAATTTTGTTTTTCCAAGGTTTAACGTATCTTTAACTCGCACTAAAACCACTCGCCTTTCCGAAGTAAAATAAAAAGACTCCATCCCTAATAGGGACGAAGTCTTCGCGGTACCACCCAAATTTAAAGGCTAAATATAGCCTTCCTCTTTGTAGCAAATTAACGGTTGCCATCCGACTAGATCTACTTGATTCAATCTAGCACTCAAAAGTGATTAATTCTCAATCAACATACTGACCTCCCACCACCGTCAGCTCGCTAAAATGTTTTTAATTGAAAACCGTTCTTTTTTAACGTTTTATTCTTTTGGTTCAACATGGAATCCTTCGCTAGTTGGATTGCCGTTTTCATTGTTGTAGTCTTCTGGGAAAACCACAACTGTTTTTTGTTCATCTTGTACTGGTGCTTCTGGTTCAATTGCTGGTGTATCTGGAGAAACCTCAGCAACTTCTTCTGAGTGTACACTCTCACCTTGGAAATTGTCAAGAGTACCACTATTACGCATAGCTTCTTTAATTTCACCAATTGTGAGTAATTCATCTGAACTAAGAAGATTATCCCAATCGCGTCCTTTAATCATTTGAAGTTGTGATTCAAGTAATACTTCAAATTTTTGGCGGAAACTACGAGCTTGCTTCTTCAAGTCATCAGTTGCCACAACCACTTTTTGGGCCTTACCAGCTGCTTCGCCAATATAACCATCAGCCTTTTTGTGTGCTTCTTCGATAACTACTTCAGCTTCTTTTTGAGCTTCTTTAGACGTAAATTCAGCTTCACGTTTTGAACTGATTTTAACTTTATCAGCAGCATCTTGTGCAACCATAATTGACTTGTTAAGTGAGTCTTTCATTTCATCGAAATAATCGATGCGACTCTTAGCTTCAGCAAGTTGCTGACGAAGAGAATCAATCTCATCGTGAAGACGACGTTGTTCAAAAGCAACATCATCTAGAAATTCATCAACTTCAACTGGGTTGTATCCTCGCATTTTGTTTGAAAATTGCTTTTGTTGTATATCTTGTGGTTCAATTGACATTTTAGTAAAACCCCCGTAAATCACTATCTAGTTTTAATTAAATCCAGCTGGATTTTAAGCTTATCTTTTTTTGTTTTTCCAAGAACATCAACAAGCTTTATCCTACCATATTTTCGAACTGAAATAACATCATTTAACGCAATTACAGTATCTGCTTTTTCATCGACCATCCAATTTAATTGAACTAATCGTTTTTCAATTAGTTCTTTTGCTCGGTGCCGTGAAATTGAAAAACCAGTCGAAATAATAGAATCCATTCTTAATGATGCTACAGTTTGACTCACAGCTTCCCAATCATTCTGAACTTTTAAAATATCATTTGGTGAAATAG
>JALAGR010000175.1 GCA_022712335.1 Pediococcus sp.
GTAGAGAGTAAAAGTGCATTATTTGGTGGTTTGCACAATCCGTTTTTAAAAACGAGCAAGTGGGGGTGGACCATTGATCCAGTTGGAATTAGATATTTATTAAACTATACTTATCGCAAGTACGGGATGCCCATCATGATTACAGAAAACGGATTAGGTGCAGTTGATCAAATAGAGCAGGATGGTTCAATTCATGATAATTATCGAATTGAATATTTAAAGCAACATATCAAAGAGATGAAAAAAGCGGTAGAACTTGACCAAGTAGACTGTGTTGGTTATCTAACGTGGGGACCTATTGACCTTGTGAGTGCAACCACTGGACAAATGAGTAAAAGATACGGATTTATTCATGTTGATTTAGATGATAAAGGTGAGGGAACTTTGGAAAGGAAGAAAAAGGATTCATTTTACTGGTATAAAGATGTAATTAATTCAAATGGTGAAGTGATTTAGTTCAATTAAAACAAAAAACCCCGTGATAGCAACTGTGCAGCTATTACGGGTTTTTCTGTTTTAAATTATTATAAACTAATAACTTCCTTACCGTCTGTTAAATCAAATTCTTTAACTTCTGCTCCTGTATGAACAAAGAGTTTTGGTTGAGTTGAAAGAACTGAAGTATCAACAGTTAAACTGTTTTCGCTAACTTCAACTGTGATTTCTCCAAGTACATTACCCTTACTATCAACAAGACGTTGTGAATGAGTTCCTTCAGTCATTTGATATAAGTGAAGTTCAGGAGCAGCTGCATAATCGTAATCAGCGTGTTCTGCTTCTGGATTAGTTAGTAAAATTGAGTTTTCGCGAGCTAAGAATGGAAGATTCAAGTAATCATATTCTTCAGTTAACCATTCACCATTCTTACCAATTGAATAAACTTGGTTAGTTAAGATGTTAGTCCAATTGCCACCTGGAAGGTAGTATTTAACAGTGCCTTCTTCATTGAAGATAGGTGCAACTAATAATTGTGATCCTAACATATATTGAGTATCTAAATGATAACTGTTTTGATCTTCACCAAATTCAAGGAACATTGGACGCATCAATGGTACACCGGTTTCGTGGGTACGAACAGCTTCATCATAAAGGTAAGGCATTAGAGCTAACTTGTTTTTAACAAACTTACGAGTTACATCAACAGCTTCGTCATCGTAATTCCATGGAACACGATATTCAATATTACCATGGTAGCGACTGTGAGAAGAAAGGAGCCCAAATTGAGTCCAACGTTTGTAAATATCAGCTGAAGCATTATCTTCAAAACCACCAATATCATGGCTCCAGAAACCAAATCCTGAAAGCAAGAATGACAATCCACCACGTAGTGAATCAGCCATAGAAGTATAGCGTGATAAGTTATCACCACCCCAGTGAACAGGGAATTTTTGTGAACCTACTGTAGCTGAACGAGCAAATACTGCAGCGTCGCCTTCACCGTTCTTTTCTAATAAAACATCAAAGACGGCCTTGTTATATTGGTAAGTGTAGTAGTTATGCATCCGTTTTGGATCAGAACCATCGAAGTAAACAGCATCTTCTACAGGAATTCGTTCACCAAAGTCAGTCTTAAATGCATCTACACCCATATCCATTAATTCGCGGAGATAGTCTTTATACCATTCCGTTGCTTCTGGGTTAGTAAAATCAACCACACCTTGACCTGCTTGCCATAAGTCCCATTGCCAAACATTACCATCACTATGTTTGATGAAGTAACCTTTTTCTTTACCAACTTGGAATAATCTTGATTTTTGACTGATATATGGATTTAACCATACGCAAACTTTTAATCCTTTGTCATGAATTCTTGAAATTAAACCCTTTGGATCTGGGAATGAGTCTTTATCCCATTCGAAGCTAGTCCATTCAAAACCTTTCATCCAGAAACAATCAAAATGGAATACATCAAGTGGAATGTTACGTTCCTTCATACCATCGATAAATTTCATAACAGTTTCTTCACTATAGTCTGTTGTAAATGAAGTTGAAAGCCATAAACCAAATGACCATGCTGGTGGAAGGGCTGGCTTGCCAGTCAATGATGTATAGTTTTCAAGAATTTCTTTTGGAGTAGGTCCGTAGATTACAAAGTACTCAAGTGACTCGCCTTCGATACTAAATTGGACGCGTGAAGTATTTTCTGAAGCAACTTCAAAGGAAACAGTCTCAGGTTGATTGACAAAAACACCGTAACCCTTATTTGTGATATAAAATGGAATGTTCTTGTAGGCTTGTTCGCTACCAGTACCGCCATCTTTTTGAGTAATATCAACTGTTTGTCCATTTTTTATAAATGAAGTGAATCGTTCACCAAGACCGTAGACTAATTCATCAATACCAATTGATAGTTGTTCACGCATGTAATGTTTCTTAGTAGAAGTTTCAGTGATTTCACCTTCTGCATTAGGTTCTGATTTAGTAATAACTTTACCATTGGCTTCGAATTCGATTTTGAAGTCGCTGCCATCGACAGGGAATACAGCAGATAAATCTCCAGATTGAATTTTAAGCTTACTATCGTCAGCAGATGTTTTTAAATTAATATGTTGATCATTTAATTCAAAATCAGGTCCTTTTTTAAGTTGATCAAAGTGAGTTAACTTAACACCAATCACGTTTTCGATTGGTGATGTAACATCTATAGTAGTCATACCAAGATTTAGAGTATCACCACGATCGTTAATCTTCTTATAAGGGGCGAAAATTTGCACACTATCGTCATGAACATCGTAACTATATACTTGTTTCGGATTATTAACCTCGAAACCTTCTTTATCTAACCAATAACCATTTGTAAATTTCATAGTAATAATGAACCTCCTTGGATTAATAGGTAAACCAAACCAATTAATAAGTAAAACTAACAAACCTTTTCAAGAATGAATTGTAAGCGAATACAGAAC
>JALAGR010000176.1 GCA_022712335.1 Pediococcus sp.
GCTATAAAATGTCCATACTCATGAACAACAACTAAAATTAGAAATACAACAATAAAGGTAATAATCGTAGTTATCATAAATAACTCCTAACCGGCAAATTTTATAGTAATCCTAGTAAATATGCCATTGGCAATACTAATAATAGACTGTCGAAACGATCAAGAATTCCACCATGTCCTGGCAAAATACGACCTGAATCTTTAACACCATAGTAGCGTTTGAGTGAAGATTCAACTAAGTCACCCAACTGACCGGCAATTGAAAGAAAGAGCGTCATCAAGATGGTTGCTAGAATTCCGTAATGGATCAATCCAGTCACTGAGAAAATCATCCCAACAATTACAGCTACAACCGTTCCCCCGATTGAACCCTCCCAGGTTTTGTTTGGGCTAATTTGAGGAGCAAGCTTGGTCTTTCCGATTTTACGTCCTACCAAGTAGGCTCCGCTATCCGTACTCCAAACGGTTAAAAGTAAGTACATTAACATGCCCAGCCCTACAGCACGAGCTTGAACAAACATGCTAAAACCAAAACCGATATAAAGCATTGTTAATGTTAGTACTCCGGCATCGTCAAAATTAAAACGATTTTTACTAAAAACCACACGCACCATCAATGCAATCGCAAAAATTAAAGAAACAAATGGCGTATTAATTTGACTTGGTAAGTCATGCATCCATGTTTTGGGGGCCACTAAAAACAACGTCCCCAAAATACTAATAATCGCTTCAGGAGTGATTAACAGAATTCGTTTCATGATTAATACTTCGCTCATTGCAACACCTGCTAATACAAGTGCTGCAATCTCAATTAAAGTTCCTCCAAGAAAAACAATTGGAATGAAAATTATTAACGCCACTACGGCAGTAATTACTCTTTGTTTCAAAATTAATTCCTCACTTTTTAATTGCACCAAAACGACGATCGCGTTTTTGGTACTCTTTTATCATTTCAATAAAAACTTCTTCGTTAAAATCAGGCCAAAGCACATCTGTAAATACCAACTCACTATAAGCAATTTGCCAAAGAAGGAAGTTTGAAATACGTTCTTCTCCACTTGTGCGAATTAATACATCTGGGTTGGACAATTCACCTAGGAAGCTTGTTTGAAGGTGACTTTCGATAACTTGTTCGTCAATCTCATCAACGTTCAGTTGCTTTTCACTTACTGCTTGAGTAACTGATTGAACCATCTTAGTGATTTCATCGCGACTTCCATAGTTAAGAGCGAAATTTAGAATCATCTTTGTTCCTTGTGCTGTATCGTCAATCGCCTTACGTACGGCATCTTGCGTCGATTGGGGTAACCCATCAATATTACCAGTAACTTTGACTTGAATTCCCTCTTCAATTAATTCTGGCACAAATTTGTTAAAAAATGTGATTGGTAACTTCATTAAGAATGAAACTTCATCTTGCGGACGCTTCCAATTTTCGGTTGAAAAAGCGTATAAAGTTAAAACTTTTACTCCCAGCTTGCTAGCGCTTTTAGTAATGGTTTTAACAACTTCCATTCCCCGCTTATGTCCAGCAACCCGAGGCATAAATTTCTTTTGTGCCCAACGTCCATTACCGTCCATAATAATAGCTACGTGATTAGGAATGTTTTCATTTAATTCTGTTTCAAGTTTTTGATTCATTTTCATCAAAAAACCTCCAAGTTAATGGTTATTATTTTACCAAAAAAAGGCTATAAAATCATGAATCCATTCAAATAAACGATGATTAAGTTTTTAAGCTACTTATTTCGGATTCAAATTACCTTTAAAATCCAGTTAATACACGCATTTTTAATTGTACCATACTGCTTCGAAATCGTTTTTATATCAGCTTAAATCATTATTTCAAACTAAATTTCCTACGCCTAATCAACAACCATCAAAATACCCCAAAAGTTGAGTTTCTACTGCAACCTTTGGGGTATTTTGTATTTCACTTAATGTTAACCTTCAAGAACTTCTTTTTCTTTGTTAGCTACAATTTCGTCTACGACTTTAATTGCTTTGTCAGTACTGTCTTGGGTTTGCTTTTCTAAATCATGAAATTCGTCATCATTGTAATCGCCATTTTTGTTACCTTTTTTCAAAGTATCCATAGCATCACGACGAATATTACGAACAGCAACTTTAGCTTTTTCACCTTCAGCTTTAACACTCTTAGCTAAATCCTTACGTGTTTCTTCTGTAAGTTGAGGAATCACTAAACGAATAGCAGAACCATCATTAGCGGGGTTAATCCCAAGGTCTGACATTAAAATTGCTTGTTCAATATCATTTAAAACAGTCTTATCGTAAGGTGTTACCAACAATACACGAGGTTCTGGAATACTGATTGAGGCCATTTGATTAAGAGGAGTTGGAGCTCCGTAATAATCAACTGAAACCTTATCAAGCAATGAGGCATTTGCACGTCCAGCACGAATTGAACCTAAATCACGTTCTAAAACTTGTTGGGCCTTTTGCATTTTGTCTTCAGCTTTTTGAATTACTTCGTTACTTGCCATTATTCTCCTCCTTTAACTGTTGTTCCAATATTTTCACCAGCAACAACTTTTTTGATGTTACCAGGTTGATTCAAGTTGAAAACAACCAATGGGATATTGTTTTCCATAGAAAGCGAACTTGCAGTAGTATCCATTACGTTAAGTCCTTTATCAATAATATCCATGTGTGTTAATTCATCAAACTTAACTGCTTCTGGATCCACATTAGGATCTGCAGAGTAGATTCCATCAACACCATTTTTAGCCATCAAGATTGCCTCTGCACCGATTTCAGCAGCTCTAAGTGCCGACGTTGTATCAGTTGAGAAGTATGGGCTACCTGTACCTGCAGCAAAAATCACTACGCGATTCTTTTCAAGATGACGAACTGCCTTACGACGAATGTAAGGTTCAGCAATTTGGCGCATTTCGATGGAAGTTTGAACACGTGTAGGTACTCCTAGTGATTCTAAACTATCTTGAAGTGCTAGAGCATTCATAACTGTTCCTAGCATTCCAATATAATCAGCTTGAACACGTTCCATGCCAAGTTGTTCACCAGTTTCTCCACGCCACATGTTACCACCACCAACAACGATGGCAATTTGTACTCCTAGGTCATGCACGTCACGAAGTTCTTCAGCAACCTTTTGAATTACTGGTGGATTGATACCTGTTCCTTTATCTCCAGCAAGTGCTTCACCACTCAGCTTCATTATTACTCGCTTATATTTAACCTCAGACATATTACGGCCTCCTATGTTTAATTTCCTTCATTAATTCTATCATAAAAATGCACCGAACCACACCGTTATTCCACGTGGACTCCTGCAAAAAAGCGAATTAATTGAGCTATACTCACATTAATTCGCTTTTTTAATATCTAAAAAAATGAGGGTCGTTTTATTGTCCCATTTCCTTACGAACTTCTTCAGCAAAGTCAACAGTTTGTTTTTCGATACCTTCACCAACTTCAAAACGGATGAATGATTTAACTTTTCCACCCTTAGAAGCAACGTACTTAGCAACTGTTTGATCTGGATCCTTAACGAATTCTTGATCATCCAAGCTAATTTCAGCCAAGAACTTGTTCAAACGACCAGTAACCATCTTTTCGATGATGTTAGCTGGTTTGCCTTCGCCTTCAGCTTCTTTGCTGAGTACTTCACGTTCGTGATCTAATACATCAGCAGGAACTTGGTCACGGTTTACATATTTAGGATTGATAGCAGCAACGTGCATAGCAACGTCTTTAGCTGTTTCTTCGTCAGCACCTTCAAGTAATACAAGTGCAGCAATCTTACCACCCATGTGGAGGTATGAACCGAAATGTTCATTTTCACTCTTTTCTAAAGTAGCGAAACGACGAAGAGAAATCTTTTCACCGATAACTTGAGTTGCTTCGATGATATCATCATTCAAAGTACCCTTTGGTGATTTCAATGCAAGAGCAGCATCAACGTCAGCTGGCTTTTCAAGTGCAACTTGTGATGCGATTTCTTTAACTAAGTCAACGAAACGATCGTTTGATGCAACGAAGTCAGTTTCTGAGTTAACTTCAACGATTGCAGCAGTATTGTCATGCATTTCAACATCTGCAAGACCTTCAGCAGCAACACGGTCACTCTTCTTAGCAGCCTTTGCCATTCCTTTTTCACGAAGGAAATCGATTGCCTTGTCCATGTCACCTTCTGTAGCAACAAGTGCTTTTTTAGCGTCCATCATACCGACACCGATTTTATCGCGTAGTTCTTTTACTAATTTAGCTGAAATACTTGCCATTTTTATGGCCCCCTTAGCTTTTTATATTACTAATACCAATTTGTGATTCCGTAAAAAAAGGCCGCGCGTAATCTCAGGCCTAAAAGGTCTCAAATCACGACAGCCTAAGTGATAATTATTCTTCGTTGCTTCCTTCTTCAACAGACTTCTTCAAGTCTTCAAGAGAGTCCTTGCTTACACCTTCAACGACTTCTTGTGAAGCTTCTTCTTCGTCTTCACCTTGGCGACCTTCGATAACAGCGTCAGCCATCTTAGCAGTGATTAAACGAACGGCACGAATAGCATCATCATTTGATGGGATAATAACATCAACTTGATCTGGATCAGAGTTTGTGTCGACCATAGCTACAACAGGAATATTCAATTTTTGAGCTTCCTTGATAGCAATTTGTTCCTTACGAGGGTCAACAACAAACAATACATCTGGAGTATGAGGCATATCTTCGATACCACCCAAGAACTTATTAAGTTTGTCCTTTTGTTTGTTCAAAAGAGCAACTTCTTTCTTAGGTAAACGATCGAATGTACCGTCTTCTTCCATAGCTTTCAAATCTTTCAAACGCTTGATACGTTTTTGGATTGTGTTCCAGTTTGTAAGAGTTCCACCTAACCAACGGTGGTTAACAAAGTATTGACCAGCACGTTTTGCTTCTTCTTCGATAGCAGTTTGTGCTTGCTTCTTTGTACCAACAAAAAGAACAACACCATCGTTTGCAGCAACATCTTTAACAAAGTTGTATGCATTATCAATTAATTTAACAGTTTTTTGTAAATCAATGATGTAAATACCATTACGTTCTGTAAAGATAAATGGCTTCATCTTTGGGTTCCAGCGACGTGTTTGGTGTCCAAAATGTACACCGGCTTCAAGCAATTGTTTCATAGAAATAACAGACATGTTATTTTCCTCCTAGTTTTTCCTCCTTGATTATCTACGGTTTCGGGACTCAAACTGGTTGAGCACTCCGTCAACTTCCAATCAAGTGTGTTTTTGACCTACAGGCCGAATATAATTTTAACCCAAGTAAAGTTGCATTTCAAGCTAAATATTAGTCAAACTTAACTTCATTTTCAGCAGTATTTTTTTCAATCAATGATTTATTGTTTTTAAGTGCAACTTGCACCATATTTTTGACCGCTGGATGCGTATAGAATGCAGCATGTGGCGTAATCTTAACATTGCGTCTTGCAAATAAATCTTTAAATATCGGATCTTTGATTTCATCATTTTGATGATCGACATCAAAAATACCCACTTCATTTTCATAAGTATCTAAAGCTGCGCCCGCTACTTTACCGCTATCAAGTGCTCTAAGCAACGCTTCTGTATCAATCAAACTACCACGCGCATAATTTAAAATAAATACTCCATCACGCATTTGAGCGAACGCTGCATCATTTAGCATATGGTAATTATCCTTTAAAGCAGGAACGTGCAACGTGATAACGTCGACTTTGCGATATAACTCTTCAAGAGTGTCAACGTACATCCCCTCTTTTTCAAGTTCGGGATTTCTAAATACATCATAGGCGATCACTTTTGCGCCGAACCCTTTAAAAATATTAATGGCAGCACGTCCAATTCGACCAGTACCAACGACCCCAACGGTCATTTGATTAAGTTCCAAAGCAATGTCTGGTTCCCAACGGAAGTCTCCACGATCCATTTTTGCTTCAAATTCTGGAATCCGACGAATCAGCGCTAGCAATTGTGTAACTGCAAGCTCAGCAATTGCCATTGGAGAATAAGCCGGAACATTCGTAATTTTAATGTTGTTTCTTTTTAGTGCTTCAACTGGCACATTATCAACCCCAACGTTACGAAGTGAAAATGCATGTATCCCAAATTCATTCATCTTGTCAAACAAATCTTCCGTGTAAGGTTTTTGTTGGTATGCAACAATCCCGTCATATCCCTTAGCTTGTGCAATCGTATCAGAATCTAGCAATGCACTAACCGCCGTTACCTCAATCTTGTTTTGTTCGACCCATTCCTCTAAGTAAGGTTTTTCATCATCTCGGATGCCATAAGCAATAATTTTCATTAAAAATGCTCCTTTCCCAATTGGCTCAATTTTTTTGTTCTCAATAATGTATCATGATTTGAATAATATTACAGTAATCATGACGACAAATTGAACATTAACCGTCTTCAATGTATCACTAATAATCTAAACTTCGTATTGAAACGCCATTATTTTTAAGATATTTAATCTTATCACTTCGCGTGTGTTGCTTAAAATTAAATTCCGCCACCATGGCATCGTGTTGATTATCAAAGGATTCAAAATAAATTAGTTGGACCGGACGGCGTGCTTTAGTATATTTGGCACCCCTGCCCTTGTTATGCGTATCTACACGTTGAATTAGATTAACCGTGTAACCACCATATAAAGTATTATCCTTACATAGTAAAACATAAAAATAGAATCCTTTAGTTAGTGGAATTTCCATATAATAACTCCTTAATCGTTTTTGAATACTCTAAGCCGTCGTAGATAATAATTGGTGGTAAAATTCGGGTTCCATTAGGCTTCCCATCTTTGATTGCCTCAATCAATACCATGTTTGCTTCATCACCATCGTGAGAATGCGCAAATTGAATCCTTTTGGGTGCCAAACGATTCTTCGTCAGCTTCGTCAAAATTTCCGGAAGTCGATCTGGTCGGTGAACCATGAAAAACTTCCCATTCATTTTCAACATTTTTTGACTAATTTGCAAAATTTCTTCCAATGAAGTTGTAATTTCGTGACGTGCCAACGCTAAATGCTCATTGGGATTTTTCTTACTGTTAGGTAAATCTTCGAAATAAGGTGGATTACAAACAATATTATCAACGGAATCAGCGTTAATTTCCGTCAACGAATCCTTTAACGGAATATTATATACGTCGTAACGCTCAGTCAAATCGTTCATCGCAATACTGCGTTCTGCCATGTCGGCAAGTCGTGACTGAATCTCAATCATTGTCACATGCCCCGCCGTCTTCTTTGCAAGGAATAATCCTACCGCCCCATTTCCTGAACAAAGATCAACAATTTTAGTCTTACTTGATTTTTTAACATCAGCGAAATTAGCTAATAGTACAGCATCGAGCGAAAACGAAAAAACCGATGGACTTTGAATAATTTGAATATCGTCGCGATACAATTGGTCGACTCTTTCATCGCCTTTTAACTCAACTTGCATTTAAAACTCCTTTTATTTACTAATACTTCATAATATAATCAAATTAAATAAATATATGAAAGTACAGGTTATTTTATGTTTTATTCATTCATTAAACACTTTGTTTCCTCATTGATATTTTTAATCAATGGAAAACCAAAGGTTCATCACTCAGAACGCTTGCCAGAAGGATCTTATGTGTTAGTAGCACCTCATCGCACATGGTTTGATCCAGTGTTGCTTGCTCTTGGTGCTTACCCTCAAAAATTTTCTTTTATGGCCAAAAAAGAATTATTCCAAAATAAATTCTTGAGTTGGTTGATCACTAAATTGCATGCTTTTCCAGTGGACCGTCAAAATCCTGGTCCATCAGCAATCAAGACTCCCGTTAAAATTTTGAAGCAAGGCGAACTATCTACGATTATTTTCCCATCAGGAACCCGTCATTCGCAAGAACTAAAAAACGGAGCCTTTGTGATTGCTAAATTAGCTAATGTCCCAATCGTTCCAGCTATTTACCAAGGGCCACTAACTTTTAAAGGATTGTTTACTCGTCAAAAAATTCATATCAACTTTGGAGAACCCATCAACATCGATCGAAAAATGAAGATGAACGACGAAAATTTATCTATTCTAGAAAAAGAAGTAAATGATTCCTTCGCTAACCTTGATAAAGAAGTCGATCCAACATTTAAGTATATCGATATTTCAAATAAAGATACAAAAAAAGCGTCCAAATAATGGACGTTTTTTTTATTTCTTAGATTGATTTTGCATCGCAGTCATCATTTGATGAAGCTTCTTTTGTGATGGCTTTTGACCCATCTGAAGCATCATTGTTCTAAGCATATCTTCGTTGATTGGAGGGTTATTCTTCAAATAATTCTCCATGTAGCGACGAGCAAAGAAGAACCCACCAACTGCACCAACAAGTAAAGCGATAATTACAATCATAATCCAAATTCCAGTCGACATTTTCAATCCTCCTCACAAAAGACTTACCCATTCATTTTACACAAAAACGCATAAAAACGGAAGCCCCGTTCTAATCATCACGTAAGCCCTTTTTTCGTTGTACTTCTTTGACTTTTTCAGGAGTAACTTCTTTGCCTTCTTTATCGAAAACCTGCATCATCTCGACTTGGCTTCTAAAGCTTTCTCTAAACTTCTTTAAATATTTTTGACGAAGGTCTTTACGTTCGATAATTTCTAAATCGCTAAGACCTTCCTCTTTAGCTTTTTTAGCTAGTTCATTAATTCTCTTAATTAATTTTTGCATCTCTTGATCGGCCATAATAAAATCCCTCCGTTTTTAATAGTTCAATCATACTATGGAAAGCTTTTTATTTCAATTTATAAGGCGAACATCTGTTTGAGTATTGCCGTTTTTTATGTTAAAATGACTACAAATATTGATGAGGTGAAAAAATGGCAAAAAATATCAGCACTAAACAGCTCAGCGTTCTGGAATATATTTATAAAACAGTCAACGCTCAAGGATATCCACCAACAGTGCGCGAAATTGGTAGTGCCATTGGACTATCATCCACTTCCACTGTTCATGGACACATTGATCGTTTACAAAAAAATGGTTTTTTAGAAAAGGACCCTACTAAGCCTCGCGCACTTGAAGTTACTCAACTTGGTTTAGATGCACTTGGGATTCAGGATGAAAATCCATCCATTCCTTTACTTGGAGTCGTCACAGCTGGAGAACCGATTCTTGCAGTTGAGGAAGCTACAGACTTTTTCCCTGTTCCTCCTGAATACAAAAGTGAAAGTAGCAATCTTTTCATGCTCACTATTCGCGGTGAAAGTATGATTAATGCCGGCATCTTATCTGGTGACCAAGTCATCGTTCGTAAACAATCTACTGCTGATAATGGCGCAATTGTAATTGCAATGACCGATGAAAACGAAGCCACTTGCAAGCGATTCTATCGCGAGTCTGATCACATCCGTCTTCAACCAGAAAATGACACGATGGCTCCCATCCTTCTGGATAATGTAACTATTCTTGGTAAAGTAGTTGGTCTGTTCAGAAA
>JALAGR010000026.1 GCA_022712335.1 Pediococcus sp.
ATGGATATTAAGATTAAATGTCAAAACTGTGGGCACATTGTGATGTTGCCACGTCGTGAGTTTGAACAAAAACTCAAAAAAGTGTTTGGACAAGTAAAATAACAAAAAGAGGAACTGTGATCTGGTAATTTTAAGCTACTGAATCATAAAGCCTCTTTTTTAATAAACAAATTTAAAATTAAGTAGACCAATTTAGAAACTAAGGTATTGTATTCAGAATTTATTTGAAACAAGGGATGAAAGCGCAATTTCAGCGCCAATCTGGTCTGTTAACCACCCCTAATTTTTGATAGTATATAGAGAAGAACACGCAGTTTTGAAAGGAAAGTGGAATTAAAATGGCATTAACAGCTGGTATTGTTGGACTTCCGAACGTCGGTAAGTCAACGTTATTTAACGCAATCACAAAAGCGGGAGCCGAAATGGCTAATTATCCGTTTGCTACAATCGATCCAAACGTGGGAATGGTAGAAGTACCTGACGATCGTTTAGACCGAATTCAAGAAATTATTCCTGCTAAAAAGATTGTGCACACAACTTTTGAATTTACTGATATCGCGGGAATTGTTAAGGGTGCAAGTAAGGGTGAAGGATTAGGAAATAAATTCCTTGAAAACATCCGCCAAGTGGACGCCATTGTCCATGTTGTACGTGCCTTTGATGATGACAATATCACGACTGTTTCAGGTAAAGTTGACCCAATCGAAGATATGGAAACTATCAACTTAGAATTGAGTCTCGCTGACTTAGAAAGCGTTGAAAAGCGCATGTCTAAAGTTCAACGTGCTGCTAAAGGACGCGACAAAGATGCAGTTGCCGAATTGGCTGTCCTTGAAAAGCTTCACCCAGTTTTAGAAGCTGGAAAAGCTGCTCGTACCGTAGAATTTGACGAATCTGAAATGCCAATCGTTAAGAGTCTTTTCCTTCTAACAACGAAGCCTGTACTTTACGTTGCCAACATTGCTGAAGATGATATGGCTGATCCTGAAGCATCTAAGTACTTCCAAAAAATTAAAGAATACGTTGCGCAAGAAGATCCTGAAGCTCAAGTTTTGGGTATTTCAGCTGAAACAGAACAAGAAATCGCTGAATTAGAAGACGAAGATAAAGCTGATTTTCTTGAAGCAGAAGGTATTACTGAACCAGGTTTAAACCGCCTAATTCAAGCCTCATACAACTTATTAGGTCTTCAAACCTTCTTTACTGCTGGTGGCAAGGAAACTCGTGCATGGACATTTAAAAAGGGAATGACAGCCCCTCAAACAGCTGGTGTAATTCATTCTGACTTTGAACGTGGATTTATTCGTGCTGAAACTGTTTCATTTGATGACCTAGATAAGTACGGTAGCATGCAAGGTGCTCGTGAAGCTGGTCGTCTACGTCTTGAAGGTAAAGAATACCTTGTTCAAGATGGTGACATCATCGAATTCCGTTTCAACGTCTAATACAAAACCAACCGAGGAGCAAAATACTATGACTGAAGAACCACGCAATGAGGGCAAGCAAAGTACCGTTGCCCACACTGAAAATGAATCTAAAAAACAAGAACTAACTAAGCGTAACGCGGACTTTATGTACCGTTTGCGCAAAGAACTTAAAGAAAGCAAACTTAACGACGAACAACGTAGCGAAGCTTTGATCGACACTGAAACTCGTCTATTAGAAGCTCAAAAGACTGGTAAAACAGCTAAGCAACTTTTCGGAACACCTACACAACGTCTTACTGAAATTGTCGAAGGTCCTAAAAAGGCTAAGATTGAAGCTCAAAATAACAACATGTGGATTCGTGCTTTAGATAACGGATTGATTTTTGCAGCATTATTTGCAGCAATGTACGCTATTATGATGTTGATCGAACCTAAAGCAATCGCTGCTTCACCTGGTCCTTCAGGAATTTTAGCAGTTATTTTGACATCAGCAATTGGTGGAATTGGTATGGGTTACATTTACAAAGTCTTAGGATCTGGCCAAAAACGTCCATCTGTATGGAAACAAGCGGCAATTGTCGTTGTAGCCGTTGTACTATGGATTATTTTCTATACCAGCTTTGGTATGTTACCACCTGTTATCAATCCAACCCTTCCATTCTACGGATACGCAATTTTAGCGGTTGCAGCATTCGGCGGACGGTGGTATCTTAGACGAAAGTTTCATATCGTTGGTGGCATATTTTAATTAAAGAAAAGGGAGAAAATGATGAGCAATTGGGATAACAAGTTTACAAAACAAGGATTAACATTTGATGACGTTTTATTAATTCCGGGCGAAAGCCATGTATTACCAAACGAGGCTGACGTTTCGACACAGTTGGCTGATAATATTAAGCTTAATATTCCGATCATTAGTGCAGGAATGGATACAGTTACTGAATCTGCAATGGGTATCTCAATGGCTCGTCAAGGTGGCTTGGGTGTTATTCATAAAAATATGAGTGCTGAACAACAAGCTACCGAAGTTTCAATCGTAAAAAGTGCGGATGTAAATCTAGAAGATAATCCGCATGCTGCAGTTGATGACCAAGGTCGTTTATTAGTCGCAGCTGCTGTTGGTGTTACAAGTGATACATTTGAACGTGCTCAAGGTCTGATCGACGCTGGTGTTGATGCTATTGTAATCGATACAGCTCATGGACATTCAGCCGGTGTACTTCGTAAAGTTGCTGAAATTCGTGAACATTTTCCAAAGCAAACATTGATTGCTGGTAATGTCGCTACTGCTGATGGAACAAGGGCACTATTTGACGCTGGTGTTGACGTTGTGAAAGTCGGAATTGGACCTGGTTCAATCTGTACAACCCGTGTCGTTGCTGGTGTTGGTGTTCCGCAAGTTACTGCTATTTACGATTCAGCTAGTGTTGCTCGTGAATATGGCAAAAAAATCATCGCTGATGGTGGAATCAAGTTTTCTGGTGACATCGTTAAGGCACTTGTTGCTGGTGGGGATGCTGTAATGCTTGGTAGTATGCTTTCAGGTACCGATGAAACACCAGGTTCAATCATCGAAGAAGATGGTAAGAAGTACAAGTCTTACCGTGGCATGGGTTCAGTTGGTGCTATGGAAAAAGGTTCTGCTGACCGTTATTTCCAAGGCGGTGTAAACGAAGCTAACAAGCTTGTTCCAGAAGGAATTGAAGCTCGCGTATTATACAAAGGTTCAGTGGCTACAATCATTTTCCAAATGCTTGGTGGACTTCGTTCAGGAATGGGTTACGTTGGAGCAGCTACGGTTGCTGAATTAGCTGAAAAAGCTCAATTCGTACAAATTACTAATGCTGGTTTAGTTGAATCGCATCCACACGATGTACAAATGACTAAAATTGCTCCTAACTACCACAAATAGTAAGTAAATGTTTAATTTCAAATTGGTCTAGAAAACAATTTTAAGAGATAATAGTAAAAGATGTGTAATTTTTTGCTATTATCTCTTTTTTCGTTTTATACTATAGGTTAATAAGAAACGGAGGGAATGAGTTATGAAACTTTATTATTCTGAGTTCGAAGCGGCTGGTGCAATGTACTACATTGCGTCGACTGAAAAAGGCTTAGCATTTGTGGGCTCCCCAGATCGTGCAATTGTTGAATTGAAGCAATTTTATCGAGGGGCAGATTTTGCCGAAGATAATCTATTAAATGTTAAAGCCGCACGCCAGATTAGAGAATATCTTGAAGGTCGACGTGAAGAATTTGATTTACCAGTTGATACAAGTAAAGGAACTCCATTCCAACAGAAAATTTGGAACACTTTAAAAAAGATTCCTTATGGAACAGCAATCGACTATGCTGGACTAGCTAAATTAGCTGGAGAACCAGAAGCAATCCGGGCAACATCCAACGCCGTAGCACGTAATCCAATTTTGTTTGTACTTCCCTGTCATCGGGTCATCCTTAAAAATGGTGGAATTGGTAAATACCGTGCTGGCAGTGAACTAAAAGAAAAATTGTTGAAAATGGAAGGTTTTATTAAAGATTAATAAAATCCAGAGGTAGTGACGGGTATTTTTTCCAAAGTTTGCTAGACTGATAGAAAAGACAGTAAACAAAGGGGAGATTCGCTGATGAAAATTTTAGTTGTTGATGACGATAAAGAAATTGTTGAACTATTAGATATTTATATTAAAAATGAGGGCTACGAACCAGTATCTGCATACAACGGTAAGGAAGCATTATCTAAGTTACGCACCGATCCCGATATCAGTTTGATGATTTTAGACATCATGATGCCTGAAATGGACGGAATGCAAGTTGTACGTGAAGTTCGTAAAGATTCCTCTCTACCAATATTGATGTTATCTGCTAAGACTGATGATATGGATAAAATTAAGGGATTATTGACGGGGGCTGATGACTACGTTGCCAAACCATTTAATCCGCTAGAAGTTATGGCGCGTGTAAAATCACTCTTACGTCGTAGCGAAAAAGAAATGACAGCTGATGAACCTGAAATCTTAGATATTGGCTCGTTGATTATCAATAGCGATTCACATGAAGTTCGTACTTTAGCTGGAGAAGCCGTGCAATTGACGGCACTTGAATTCGGGATTTTGTATCTTCTAGCAAGTCATCCCAACCGTGTTTTCTCAGCTGATGAAATTTTTGAACGCGTATGGCAACAAGAAAGTGTTATTTCAGCTAAAACGGTAATGGTGCACGTTAGTCATTTGCGTGACAAGATTGAAGAGGCTACTGGTGGTGAAAAGGTCATTGAAACCGTCTGGGGTGTTGGATATAAAGTTGTTGCGCACTAGGAGAGGTTTTAAATGAAGTTAACTGGACGTGAAAAATACGAGTTATTCGGTGAAGGAGTTATTACAGTAATTCTTTTACTATTACTCAATCTGTCGATTTTTATTCTGATTGATAGTGCACTGAAATCCAATCCAGCACTATCAAACGCCGTTTTTATGGTTAAAAATTCAATCACCATTGGTGGCGTACAGATTTGGAGTTATCAAAGAATCTTTGTGGTACTCATGCTTCTAGTTGACGCTGCTGTCCTATATTGGCGTTTAGAACGTCGCTACAAGCAAATGCAATTACGGCATATTATTGCAGAATTGCATTACATTGCGAACGGTCATTTTGATCATCGAATCCCATTTGAACTAGGTGGAGATCATCAGCGTGTGGTGGATAGTGTAAATTCACTTGTTGATAGTGTTATCAGTTCAATGGAAGAAGAACGGGCACTTAAGCAGTCTAAAGATGATTTGATTACCAATGTCTCTCATGATTTACGGACACCATTGACGTCAATTATTGGTTATTTAAGATTGATTGAAGACCGGCAGTTTAAGAGCGAAGAAGATATTTTAAAATATACGCACACGGCATATTTAAAATCGCTTCAAATGAAATCGCTGGTAGAAGATCTTTTTGAATATACTAAAGTTAGTCAATCCAATCCACATTTAACCATTAATACGATTCACGTGGATTCAATGCTTCAACAGTTGGCAGCTAGTTTTGAGCTGGAAGCTAAACAAAAGAATTTTACGATTACTTCCAAATGTACCCCTGAAGATTTACAAATTACGGGGGATGCCGAAAAAATTGGACGAGTATTCAATAATTTAATTACCAATGCGCTAAAGTATGGTAATGGTGGAAAAAATATCTTTTTGAGTGCTCAACAAATCAACGATACGGTTATTTTTGAAGTCGCTAACGATGGTGAACGAGTTCCGGCAGAGGCGCTGGGTAAGCTTTTTGACCGCTTTTATCGGGTGGAGAGTTCACGGTCTAAAGCGACTGGCGGAACAGGTTTAGGATTGGCTATTGCTCAAAGCATTGTAGAAATGCATAATGGTACTATTGAGGCTCATTCAAACGACAAACGAACGAGCTTCGTCATTCAGTTGCCATTACATCAAGTAGTAAGCAAAAGCTAATTAATAGAAAATTTAAAAGATGTAAAGACTGTGACAAAAGATTTTGATGGGTGATATCAAATTACACATCAAAAGGCTGTGTTTTAAGATAGTGTCTAGGTTTGAATAAAATCAACTTAGACGCTGTAGTGAAATCAGACTTCCTTTTGGGACAGTCTTTTTTATTCGGATTAGGGAGTTAAAGTTATGAAAAAAATATTTGCCATTGTTGCCTCATTTTTAATGATGATGGGGAGTTTATCGCCAGTTTTAGCAGCCGAAAATAATCCATCGGTCGTTGAAACAACTGCAAGCAATATTACTGCGAAATCAGCAATTGCGGTTGACGAAAATACCGGACAAGTTTTGTACAGCAAGGATCCTAATACAGTTCGGCCAATTGCATCGATGTCAAAAGTGATTGCAGCCTATCTAATCATGAAAAGCGTCAAAGATGGGGATATGACTTGGAACCAAAAAGTGTCCATCAGCAAAAGTTTGGAAACGGTCAGTGCTAACAATGAATTAACCAATGTTCCTTTATCAGCTAGTCAAACTTACACAGTACGTAATTTATTAAATGCATCACTGATTTATTCAGCCAATGCAGCAATTTTGGCTTTAGGAAAAGCGCAAGCGGGAAGTTCGGAAAAATTTGTAGATGAAATGCGGACAACTGTCAAAAACTGGGGCATCAAAGACGCTAAATTATACAATGCAGCGGGGTTACTGGAAAATCAAGTAGGCGACGAAAAATATCCTGGTACATCAGGCGAAGTTGAAAATGAAATGTCAGCAAAAGACATGGCGGTTGTTGTTACACATGTGCTGAAAGAATTTCCAGAAATTTTGAACATTACTAAGATTCAAAAATCAACATTTAATACAGGAACTGAAGAACTTGAAATAACTAATCATAATGAATTGCTTAAGGGTGCTGCCCAATTTGAAGCGAAGTACCAAGTTGATGGACTAAAAACTGGTACATCGGAAAAAGCAGGTGAAGACTTTTCTGCTACTGGTACAGTGAACGGTCGGCGGGTCATCAGTGTGGTACTTGGTTCTAATGAAAACCAGCGTTTTGCGGATACAAAATTGATTTGGAATGCGCTAATGACAAAACTTACGATTCTAAATACGACCCTAAAAGGGCAAACATCTGTTAAAATAAACTCGGCGAAAACTGCGAAGGTTAAACTAGAGCTGGCACAGCCACTTAGTTATTGGGTTCCTAAGGGTCAAGGTGGAGAGCTTCAAGTTAGTGGAGTTAAATTAAATAACAAGAAGCAAAAGGCACCAATCAAGCATTCGAAGATTATCGCAGCTGCTAACGTAAAAAGTGGCAAAGATCAGTTCCTTGAAACCAATCGTGGAGTGCACGTGTATTTGAAGCCAACTAAAGATGTAGAAAGTGCAAATGTTTTTGTTCAATTTGCTCGTTATGTATCTAATTTATTTAACTAATTTGACGCGATTTTAACGAGGATATTTAATAGGTTTACTATTAAAATGTTATTTGGCGTGTTAGAATTAATTCGTATGCTTTGCAAAAAATTAATGTATGTTTTTTATATCTAGTTTTTTTGGAGGACAAACCTTGAAACAAATTAAAACAGAGGCTCGCTGGAAAGAAACGTTCAAAGTAGCGTGGCCGCTTTGTTTAAGTTATACGCCGATTGGGCTAGCATGTGGGATTTTATTGCATGCAGCAGGTTTCAGTACGCTTCTCACTGGATTGGTTTCGTTAGTTATTTTTTCAGGTGGAGCTCAATTTTTGATCGCGCAAATGTTAACGGTTAATGCTCCAATCCTTACAATTGTTTTGATGCTCTTTTTCCTAGAGTTACGATACGCTTTGCTAGGTTCGAGTTTATCAAAGTACTTACAAGGTGAGAGTCGCACTTCGATTTTTACATTTGCTCTTTCATTGAACGATGAAAACTACGCCGTAAACTATTTAAAATTTGCAACTGATAAACACTGGACACCAAACGATGCTCGCCAAGTCGAACATTGGTCACTACTTTTTTGGACCGTATCTAATATCGTTGGTTCATTGATTGGAAGCGTCCTTAGTATTAATCTGACAGTGGTTGATTTTGCTTTGACAGCCTTGTTTATTTACATGATTGTTATGCAAATCAAGTCACGTCTTTCATTATTGATTTGTATTTTCTCCGGTGTACTTGCCGCAGTATGCATGATTGTGACAAAGAGTACCTTGGGATTAGTTGCATCAACCTTGATTGCATCATTTACTGGTTTTTTGATTGAAGAATTACTAGTGAAAAAGCAGCCAGCAAGCGCGTTGTTGCAAGATATTGGATCACGAAAAGGTGGCCCAATCATCGAAGAAATCGAAAAAAAAGAGTCAGATATTCTTTAATTTGGTAGGAGAAATCACGCATGGAGTACAGTTCATTAGATCATCTTTTGATTATTATTCTCGGTTTCTTTGTGGCGTTTGCTCCACGTTATTTACCACTGTTATTCTTTTCAAAGCGTCAAATTCCAGAGTGGTTTAACGATTGGATGAAGTACGTGCCAATTTCGTTGTTTACGGCATTGGTTGTCAAAGGAATCTTTATCTCAAGTAAATATACGTTAGTTACAAGTGGCAATCTAGCGCTAATTATAGGTGGACTAGTTGTAATTTTGATTGCCTATTGGACGCGTTCGATGGCGATGTCGGTTATCGTAGGATTAGTTACGGTAATGATTTTAACGTTGATAATTTAATATAAATAAAAAAGAAAGCCGCATAATTGTCTAGCAATTATACGGCTTTTTTAGTATAA
>JALAGR010000177.1 GCA_022712335.1 Pediococcus sp.
AATAGTGATAATGTAAGTTACCTTAAAAAGTTCCCTAAAATCGGGCCTAAAGCTGCTCAACAAATCATTCTTGATTTGAAGGGGAAAGTTACGGTTGAAAATGAAGTAGGGACACTCTTTGAGTTGCCAACTACTTCTAATACAGCATTAGATGAGGCGCTAGAAGCTCTAGTAGCGCTGGGATATTCTGAAAAAGAAGTTAAAAAGCTATCTAAAAAATTAGGTGAAGAGACTGATAATACGACGGATCAATATATTAGTTCTGGCTTGAAATTATTGATGAAAGGATAAGGCGAATTGATGGAAGACGAACGGATCACTTCTGCGGAAGTTCAAAATCCAACTGAAGAAGATGAAGAGTTATCATTACGGCCTCAAACATTGCGTCAATACATTGGTCAAGCTCAGATAAAACACGAGCTCGAGGTATATATCGCAGCTGCTAAAAACCGTAAAGAAGCATTAGATCATGTTCTTCTATATGGTCCTCCGGGACTAGGGAAAACTACATTAGCCATGGTGATTGCTAATGAAATGGATGTTCAAATTCGTACAACTAGTGGTCCAGCTATTGAGAAGCCAGGCGATTTAGTAGCACTTTTAAATGAATTGCAACCGGGAGATATTCTATTTATTGATGAAATCCATCGCTTGCCTAAAGTAGTGGAAGAAATGCTTTATTCAGCAATGGAAGATTTCTTTGTTGATATTGTGGTTGGACAAGGACCGACTGCCCATCCGATTCATTTCCCTCTACCACCTTTCACCTTAATTGGAGCTACAACAAGGGCGGGGTTACTTTCTGCTCCGCTAAGAGATCGCTTTGGAATTGTAGAACATATGAATTATTACAATGAAGAGGAACTGGCTGATATTGTACGTCGTTCTGCTGGAATTTTTAATTCGCATATTGACGATCAAGGAGCTCATGAAATTGCTAGCCGTTCACGAGGAACTCCACGAATTTCAAATCGACTTTTGAAACGGGTTCGTGACTTTGCTGAAGTTGAAAATGGTGGTCAAATTGATCGCGAATTAGTTGCTAAGTCTTTAAAATTACTTCAAGTAGATAATCGCGGATTAGATCGGACAGACAAAAAAGTTCTTATGACCATGATCGAATTGTATGGTGGTGGTCCAGTTGGTATTTCAACAATTGCAGCTAACATTGGAGAAGAACCAGATACAATTTCAGAGATGTATGAACCATATTTATTACAAATTGGATTCTTAACAAGAACTCCACGAGGTCGAGTGGTTACCGAACGGGCCTATGAACACCTAGGCTTAATTGACCAATACATGAATAAATAAACGAGGAATTAAAAATGACACTAACTACTGAAGATTTTAATTATGATTTACCCCATGAGTTAATTGCTCAAACTCCAATCAAGGAACGTGATGAATCTCGCCTTTTGGTCTTAGATCATGAGACAGGTGCGATGGAAGACAAGCATTTCTACGATATTATTGATCAGTTGAATCCTGGTGATGCCGTTGTGATGAATAACTCAAGAGTAATGCCTGCTCGGATTTATGGAATCAAGGACCAAACTGGTGGTCACTTTGAAGTGTTATTATTACACAACATTGAAGGCGACCGCTGGGAAACATTAGTTAAACCTGCTAAACGCGCTAAAGAAGGAACTAAAATTATCTTTGGCGATGGAGCGCTAACTGCTACAGTTACCAAAGAACTGGAGCATGGTGGACGTGAAATTATGTTTGATTATGATGGAATTTTCATGGAAGTTTTAGAAAAACTTGGTGAAATGCCATTGCCACCATACATCAAAGAAAAATTAGATGATCCTGAACGTTATCAAACAGTATATTCTAAAGAACCCGGTTCTGCAGCTGCACCAACAGCTGGTTTACATTGGACAAAAGAATTACTAGAAAAAGTTGAACAAAAAGGAATTAAATTAGTTTACTTAACATTACACGTTGGGTTAGGAACTTTCCGTCCGGTAGATGAAGATAATATCGAAGATCATAAGATGCACAGTGAATTCTATCAATTGTCAGAGGAAGCTGCTGCAACTTTAAATGAAGTTAAGCAAAATGGTGGACGAATTGTAGCTACTGGGACAACTTCAATCCGCACACTTGAAACAATTGGATCGAAGTTTGACGGTGAGATTAAAGCTGATAGTGGTTGGACTGATATTTTTATTAAACCTGGTTATGAATGGAAAGTAGTTGATGCATTTATCACTAACTTCCATTTGCCAAAGTCAACACTTGTAATGTTGGTAGCTGCCTTTACAGGAAGAGAAAATATCCTAAACGCATACCAACACGCCATTGAAGAAAAGTATCGTTTCTTCAGTTTTGGTGACGCAATGTTTATTAAATAAAGAACTATGAATGGAGAACACATTGGAACCTGCAATTAAATACCGATTAATTAAAACCGATAAGCATACAGGGGCACGTCTGGGTGAAATCATTACTCCGCACGGAACTTTTCCAACGCCAATTTTTATGCCAGTTGGAACACAAGCAACAGTTAAGGCAATGTCACCCGAAGAATTAGAAGATCTTGGAGCAGACATTATTTTATCGAATACTTATCATTTATGGGTACGCCCAGGTGAAGACATCGTTAAAGAAGGCGGCGGTCTGCATCAATTCATGAACTGGAAAAAAGGAATTTTAACTGATTCAGGTGGCTTCCAAGTATTTTCTTTAGCTAAGTTACGTGATATCACTGAAGAAGGAGTTCATTTTAAAAATGAAATCAATGGAGCAAATATGTTCCTTTCTCCAGAAAAAGCAATTCAAATTGAAAATGATTTGGGACCAGATATTATGATGAGTTTTGACGAATGTCCGCCATATTTCGAAAGTTACGACTACGTTAAACATTCAGTCGAACGGACAAGTCGTTGGGCAGAACGTGGACTAAAAGCTCATCGTAATCCTGAAACTCAGGGACTTTTTGGAATTATCCAAGGTGCTGGATTTGAAGATTTGAGAAGACAAAGTGCCAAAGATTTAGTTAGCATGGATTTTCCTGGTTATTCAATTGGTGGGCTTTCAGTTGGAGAATCAAAAGAAGAAATGAATCGAGTACTCGATTTTACAACGCAATTAATTCCGGAAAACAAACCAAGATATTTAATGGGGGTTGGTTCACCGGATGCATTGATTGACGGTGTACTTCGTGGAGTGGATATGTTTGACTGCGTACTACCAACACGAATTGCCCGTAATGGAACATGTATGACAAGTCATGGACGTTTGGTGGTTAAAAACGCTAAATACGCGCGTGACTTCACACCGTTGGATGATAATTGTCATTGTTATACTTGTCGTAACTATACTAGAGCATATATCCGTCATTTAATTAAAACTGACGAAACATTTGGGCTTCGCCTAACAAGTATTCATAACGTTTATTTCTTAGTTCATCTAATGAAAGATGTTCGTCAAGCAATTATGGACGATAATCTACTTGAATTTAGACAAAACTTCTTTGAAGAGTATGGATATAATAAGGAAAATAGTAAGAATTTCTAAGACCACTGGTTTAGAAAACGTATTTTTGTTACAGTAGACTTAGACAAGTATAGCGAGGTGAAAAAATGTTACTAGCAGCTGCACAAGGTGGTTTCGGAATGAGTTCAATCATTTTCTTTGTTTTAATCATTGGATTGATGTACTTCATGATGATCAGACCACAACGTAAACAACAACAAAAGCGCCAAGAAATGATGAACCAATTGAACGTTGGAGATAACGTTGTAACAATTGGACGACTTCATGGTGTAGTTGATTCAATTAATGAAGAAGAAAAAACTGTTACTTTAGACTGTGACGGTATTTATCTAGTTTTTGATCGTATGGCAATCATGCGTGTTGAAAAGAAAACTTTCACTAAACCTGAAACAACTAACACTAACGAAGAAGCTCCTGCAAAGGAAGCTAATCTTGAAGAAACAACCGAAAAAGAAGAATAATTTTTCAAACTTAGACCACGAATTTCGATTCGAGGGTCTTTTTTTCTTGTTTGAAGTTTTTAAATGATAGATAATTGAAGTATTGAAAATTGAAAGCGGGGATACAAAAATGAATCAAAAGGCTTTATTTGTTATTTTTGGTGGTACTGGTGATTTAGCTTATCGAAAATTATATCCAGCACTATTTAATCTATACGAAAAGGGTTATTTAAAAGAAGATTTTGCTGTTATTGGAACGGCGCGTCGCCCATGGTCAAATGATCATTATCATGAAGTTGTCATGAGTGCGATAGAAGATGCAGGTCGTGATGCAGGTCGAACAAATGATGATTTACCTCGTAAATTTGCTAGTCACTTCTATTATCAAGCGCACAATGTAGATGATGCCGATCACTACATTGCATTACGAAAATTAGCAGATGAACTAGATGAAAAATATGATCTTGAAGGAAATCGTATTTTCTACTTGGCAATGGCTCCAAGATTCTTTGGTACAATTGCAGGCCATCTAAAAGATCAAGAACTTCTTACAGAAGGAGATGGCTTTAATCGATTAATTATTGAAAAGCCCTTTGGACGTGATTATCCCAGCGCTAAAGAACTAAATGATTCAATTTCAGGATCATTTAAAGAAGAACAAATTTTTAGAATTGATCATTATCTTGGAAAAGAACCGATTCAATCGATTGCAGGACTTCGTTTTGGTAACGCATTATTTAACTCGCTTTGGAATAAGGAACATATTGATAACATTCAAGTTACTTTATCAGAATCTTTAGGCGTAGAAGAACGTGCTGGATACTATGAAACAGCCGGAGCAATGCGTGATATGGTTCAAAATCATATTATGCAAATTGTTTCATTACTTACAATGGAACGTCCAGAAGTTTATGATTCAGAACATTTACGCGAAAAGAAAATTGAAGCTTTAGAAAATATCCAAATGTACTCTAAAGAAGAGGCTAAGAAAAACTTTATCCGTGGTCAATATGGTGAAGATGAGTACCAAACACAACTTGGATATCGTGATGAAGAAGGTACTGATGATCATTCTACAATTGAAACATTTGTTGCAGGTAAGCTAATTACGCATAATCCATCATTAGATGGAGTACCAGTTTACATTCGTACTGGGAAACGATTGACTAAAAAATCAACGCAGGTAAATATTGTATTTAAAAATGATGATCACAATATTTTTGCTAAGGATCCATCAGAAAAGCTTGAAACTAACGTGTTAACAATGCATATCGAACCTGACCAAGGTTTTACCTTAGAATTTAATACCAAGACTGGAAATCAAGGTTATAACTTATCTCCAGTACACTTGCGTTATCGTAAAACATCTGCTGAAAAAGCATGCATTCCTGATGCGTACGAAGGTTTGATTCGGGATGCTTTAATGGGTGATAAAACTAACTTTGCTCACTGGCATGAAGTAAGTCAGGCTTGGAAGATTATGGACGTGGTTCGAAAAGCATGGGACGAAGAAGAACCTGAATTTCCAAATTACGTCAGTGGTAGCATGGGTCCCAAAGCAGCTACCCAACTTTTGACAGATGATGGACGTGAATGGATCTTTAAGCCCCGTAGTTAATAGAACGGTTGATAACAATGGAAACAGAAGTTTTAACTCCCATCAACATTGATGATTCACGTAAAATAATTCATGTTGATATGGATGCATTTTATGCATCCATTGAGATGCGGGATAATCCTAAATTTAAAACTCAGCCGTTAGTAGTTGCTCATGATCCACGCAAAACAGGTGGACATGGAGTAGTAACTACAGCAAATTATATTGCTCGTCAATTTGGCGTGCATTCGGCCATGCCAGCTATGAAAGCTTTAGAGTTGTGTCCTGAAGCAGTCTTCAAAGACCCTGATTTTACCAAATACCGGTCAGTTTCAGAACAAATTCATCGTATTTTTCATGAGTATACGGACAAAATTGAGCCAGTTGCGTTTGACGAAGCCTATTTAGATGTTTCTGAAGATAAAAAGGGAATCGGGGATGCAATTTTGATTGCGCATGAGATTCAAAAAGTTATTTTTGATGAAACGCAATTAACTTGTTCAACCGGTATTTCTTATAATAAATTTCTAGCTAAAATGGCGTCAGAGTATTCTAAACCGGTCGGAGTAGCTATCATCGAAAAAGACGATGTGGGAGAATTTTTGAAACACATTCCGATTGAACGTTTTCGTGGTGTCGGCAAAAAGACGGTTCCAAAGATGCATGAACTAAATGTTTTTCAAGGTGCTGACTTAATCAAGATGACTGAAAATGACTTGATTCATTATTTTGGTAAATTTGGGTACACACTGTTCCGTTGGGTTCGCGGACAAGATGATCGACCTGTAGAATATCAGCGTGAGCGAAAGTCGATCGGTAAAGAAGAAACATACGGCAAACCTTTAACGACTGATGCAGAGGTCGAAGAGCGCCTTAAAGTGATTGCTAAAAAACTTCTTCAATCGGTATTAAAAAGGCAAAAACATGGTAAAACAGTGGTGTTGAAG
>JALAGR010000178.1 GCA_022712335.1 Pediococcus sp.
ACATACGTGTAACCTTCTTCTAAGCCGTGGTATGTCAGGTAAGAATGTTTAGTTTTTGTAATTGTCGAAACATGCTTTTTCTCTAAAAAATCTATTAAGTAGCTAGTATTCATTTTTTAAATCTCCGTTTGTCCAAAGTGATTGAGGGGTACGAATATCTATTATCGTGACAAATTTTCACATGTACTGTAACAAATGTTATACCCAATTGTGGTTTCTTGGAAATCTTATGTTCTCTAATATGGTCTCTAGCGCCAAAAATAAGGGAGTGTGTATTAAGTTATGGTACAAATTGATCTACCGTACGATAAAAGAAATATTACTGCCAATATCCCAGATAAAAATTTTGCTGGAATGTTGGAATCGAAGGCTGAAAGTTTTCAGAATCCATTGAGTGAGAAAGAAACAGTTGAAAAATCAATGGACAATCCAATTGGAAGTCAAAGTTTAGAAGAACTTGCAAAGGGAAAGAAGAACATTGTTCTTATCAGTTCGGACCATACTCGTCCCGTACCTTCGCATATTATTACACCAATTATTTTACGTCGAATTCGTTCAGTAGCTCCAGATGCAAGAGTTCGTATTCTTGTTGCTACTGGTTTTCATCGACCATCTACAAAAGAAGAACTTATTAACAAATATGGTTCAGAAATTGTGGAAAACGAAGAGATTGTAATGCACTTTTCAACCGACGACGAATCAATGATTAAGATCGGCCAATTACCATCTGGTGGAGATTGCATTATCAATAAAGTCGCAGCTGAAGCGGATTTACTTTTAGCAGAAGGTTTTATTGAATCACACTTTTTCGCTGGTTTTTCAGGTGGTAGAAAAGCTGTTTTACCAGGAATCGCATCATACAAAACGATTATGGCAAATCATTCTGGTGAATTTATCAATTCTAATAAGGCGCGCACGGGTAACTTGATGCACAATCCGATTCACAAGGATATGGTCTATGCTGCTCGTACTGCAAAATTAGCGTTTATCGTAAACGTTGTTTTAGATGGCGATAAAAAGATTATTGGTTCATTTGCAGGAGATGTTGAAGAAGCACATAAAGTTGGCTGTGATTTTGTTAAAGATTTAGCCAGCGTGAAAAAAATTCCTAGTGATATTGCAATTTCTACAAACGGGGGTTTTCCATTAGATCAAAACATCTATCAAGCAGTAAAAGGAATGACAGCTGCCGAAGCAACTAATAAAGAGGGCGGCGTTATTATCATGGTTGCTGGATCAAGTGATGGACATGGTGGAGAAGGTTTTTACCATAATCTAGCCGATGTAAGTGATCCGAAGGAATTCTTGGACCAAGCAATTAATACACCACGTCTTGAAACAGTTCCGGATCAATGGACTTCACAGATTTTAGCTCGTATTTTGGTTCATCATCATGTTATTTATGTGTCTGATTTAGTGGATCCTAAATTAATTTACAGTATGCACATGGACTTAGCTACTACGTTTGACGAAGCGTTACAAAAAGCTTTGGAAATTGAAGGTAGTGAAGCTAAGGTAACCGTTATTCGAGATGGACTATCAGTAATTGTTGAATAATAAACTAAGAGGCTAGGCAGAGATGAACGTAACGAAGATACTACAATCCGTAAAAAATGAAGAATTATCAATAGCAGAAGCATCCAAACAACTATCTGGATTTTCTGAATTAGGTTTTGCCAAAGTCGATACACAGCGAAAAGCCAGAAATGGTTACCCAGAAGTGATCTATGGTGAAGGCAAGACGGTCGAACAAATTTCAGCAATAACTGAAGACTTGTTAAAAGATAAAAAAACAATATTAGCTACAAGAGTTTCACTGGAAAAAGCCCATGTGTTGAAGAATGAATTTCCTGAAGGATACTACTATGAGGCGGCTCGGTGCTTTGTTTTAAATCCAACAAGTAAATCGTCTGAAAATTACATTGCGGTTGTAACCGCAGGAACATCGGACATTAGTGTGGCGGAAGAAGCTGCAGTTACCGCTGAAACTTTCGGTAATTCGGTTAAAAGAATTTACGATGTAGGAGTTGCTGGGATTCATCGATTATTTGCTAATTTAGACGATATAAAAAATGCTTCGGTAGTAATTGTGATTGCTGGAATGGAAGGCGCCTTAGTTAGTGTTGTGGGTGGCTTAGTGGATAAACCAGTAATTGCTGTACCGACGAGTGTTGGATATGGGACTAATTTGGACGGTATTACAGCGTTATTTAGTATGTTGAATAGTTGTTCATCTGGCGTGAGCGTCGTCAATATTGATAACGGATTTGGCGCTGCTTACAACGCTAGCATTATCAATAAAATCAGAGAAGGGGAGTAATTTTGATGAAAGCTTTATATTTAGAACCATTCTCTGGTTTGAGTGGCGACATGTTCAATGGGCTACTTTTAGATCTTGGAGGCAACCTAGATCTGTTAAAAAAAGAGTTAAGTAAATTTAACATTGGCGAATATACACTTCAAGTGAAAAGGACCGACAAAAGTAATATTTTTGGAATGGATTTTGATATTCAAATCGCTCATCAGCATAAAGATACCGGAATTAAAGGTGATTTTGACCAGCATAAACATGGCGATCATCACCATCATCATGAAAGTCGCGGATTGATGGAAATTCTAGAGCTGATTGACAAGAGTGACTTATCGACCAACGTCAAAAATCATAGTAGCAATGTTTTCAATGATATTGCTAAAGCTGAAGCTGCGGTTCATAACGCCGATGTTCATAAAATTCATTTCCATGAAATCGGTGCTGTAGATTCGATTGTAGATATCGTTAGTTTTTTCATTCTCTGGGAACAATTAGGAATAGATAAAGTGTATTCAGCACCAATTACTGAAGGTAGTGGCACGATTCATGTTGCTCATGGTGAAATGCCGGTTCCAGTACCAGCGGTGATGCAATTACGCAAAAATTATCCATTAAAAATTGTTCAAGACTTTGAAGTTAAAACCGAGTTAGTTACGCCAACAGGATTGGCGTTGTTTAAAGAAATTGCTCCAGAGTTTGATACTCCTGAAAATATGTATTTTAGTAAAGTCGGTTATGGTTTTGGGAAGAGAGAAACTGGAAAATTTAATGCATTGCGTGGCTCGTTATTAACTGTGGAACATAGCAACCAGGAAGTAAAAGTCAATCGTGATGATGTTATTAAAATTGAAGCAAATTTAGATGACCAAACTCCTGAACAAATTGGATATGCAATAGATATTTTGTTAGAGTATGGAGCGCTTGATGTTTTTTGCTCGCCTATCCAGATGAAGAAGAATCGTCCAGCTACTTTGTTGAACATTTTGGTAAAACCAGAATTGTTTGATGAAATCAGCTATTTAATATTCAAACATACTAATACGGCAGGTTTTCGTTATCAAAAAATGCAACGTCGAATCATGAAAAGAGAATTTAAAGAAGTACAATTCGAAAATGAAAATTTA
>JALAGR010000179.1 GCA_022712335.1 Pediococcus sp.
CCCTTAAGCAAAGATCGTGATGCTTTAGCTGCATTCTTAAAAGAAAATGTGCAAGCTAACACGATGCAATTTGATTCTCTACGTGACCGATTTAACTACCTTCTCAAAGAAGATTACATTGAATCAGAACTAGTTGAAGAATACTCATTCGAATTCATTGAAAAACTCTATGACTTTTTGCGTACTCAAGATTTCCATTTCCAATCATTTATGGCAGCCTATAAATTTTACGCACAGTATGCTTTAAAGACAAATAACAAAGAATACTACTTAGAAAACTTCATCGACCGCGTGGCAATGAACGCTCTTTACTTTGCTAATGGTGACGAAGAACTCGCTATGAACATTGCTGATGAAATTATCCATCAACGTTACCAACCCGCTACTCCTAGTTTCTTAAACGCTGGACGTAAGCACCGTGGTGAATTGGTTTCATGTTTCTTGATTCAAGCTAATGATGATATGAACTCAATTGGTCGTACGATTAATTCTGCTCTTCAACTTTCTAAATTAGGTGGTGGGGTCGGAATCAACCTTACTAACCTTCGTGAAGCTGGAGCACCAATTAAAGGAATCGAAGGGGCTGCTAGTGGAGTTGTGCCTGTAATGAAATTACTAGAAGATAGTTTTTCTTACGCTAACCAATTAGGTCAACGTCAAGGTGCTGGAGTTGTGTATCTAAACGTCTTTCATCCTGATATTGTGTCATTTCTTTCAGCTAAGAAAGAAAATGCGGACGAAAAGATTCGTGTTAAGACTCTTTCACTTGGTGTGGTTGTTCCTGACAAATTCTACGACCTCATTAAGCACGATGAAGATATGTACCTCTTCAGTCCTTATAGTGTAGAAAAAGTTTATGGCACTCCTTATTCTTACGTTGATATCACTAAGGAATATGACAACATGGTCAAAAATCCTGATATCAAGAAGTTCAAGGTTAAAGCTCGTAACATCGAAAATGAAATTTCCAAACTTCAACAAGAATCTGGTTATCCTTACATTGTTAATGTTGATACAGCTAACCGCGAAAATCCTATCTACGGTAAAATCGTGATGAGTAACCTCTGTTCTGAAATTATGCAAGTTCAATCTCCATCGGTGATTGATAACAAGCAAAATTATACTGAATTAGGAACTGATATTAGTTGTAACTTGGGTTCAACTAACATTGTCAACATGATGCAAACACCTCATTTTGGTAAATCAGTTGAAACAATGGTTAAAGCTTTGACATTTGTTACCGATCATTCTGATATCGATGTAGTTCCATCAATTCAAAATGGTAACGCCCTTGCTCATACTATTGGACTTGGAGCAATGGGACTTCACGGTTACTTAGCTAAAAATCATCTTTACTACGGCGAAGCAGATTCAATCGAATTCACTAGTGTTTATTTCATGCTACTGAACTACTGGACATTGAAGGCTTCCAATAAGATTGCTAAAGAAAAGAACCAAGTTTTCCATAACTTCGATAAGAGTAAGTATGCTGATGGTTCTTACTTCGATAAATACGTCGAAAACGACTTTGGACCTAAATCTGATCGTGTTAAAGAATTATTTGGCAACATCGAAATTCCAAGCATTGAAGACTGGAAGCAACTTAAAGCTGATGTTATGGCTGACGGACTTTACCACCAAAACCGTATGGCTGTTGCCCCTACTGGTTCAATTTCTTACATTAACGATGCTACTGCTAGTCTTCAACCCATCGTTAACAAAATTGAAGAACGTCAAGAAAAGAAAATTGGAAAAATTTACTTCCCAGCCCCATATCTTTCAAATGATACGTTAAAATATTATCAATCAGCTTACGATATTGATATGCGTAAAGTCATTGATATTTACGCTGCTGCACAGCAACACGTCGATCAAGGAATGAGTATGACCTTCTTCATGCGTTCAACGATTCCAGCTGGAATTTACGACTGGAAAGATGGCCGTACTGATAAAATGACTACTCGTGACCTTAATATCCTTCGTAACTACGCTCATCATGAAGGTATCAAATCAATTTACTATGTTCGTACATTTACTGATAATGATGGTGAAGTTGGTGTAAACCAATGCGAAAGCTGCTCAATTTAACGGATGGAGGATTTTTTAATGGAAAATTATGAAGCAATCAACTGGAACGCGATTTCAGACCAAATTGATAAAGCTACTTGGGAAAAATTAACTGAACAATTTTGGCTTGATACGCGTATCCCGATTTCAAATGATCTTAGCGATTGGCGTGAACTTGATGAAGACCACAAATGGGTCGTAGGTCACGTATTTGGTGGGTTAACGTTGCTAGATACTCTTCAATCACAAGATGGGATGGCAGCTCTTAGAAAGGATATCCGTACTCCTCACGAGACTGCTGTGTTGAATAACATTCAATTCATGGAATCTGTCCATGCTAAGAGTTATTCTTCAATTTTTGAAACTTTAAATACTCCTTCTGAAATTGATGAAATTTTTGCTTGGAGTGATTCAGAAGAATTTCTTCAAAACAAAACTAAAAAAATCTATGAGTTGTATCACGATGATGCACATCCATTGAAAAAGAAGATTTCCAGTGTATTCTTGGAAACATTCCTGTTCTATTCTGGTTTCTTTACACCACTCTATTACTTAGGTCATAATCAATTGAACAACGTTGCTGAAATTATTAAATTGATTCTTCGTGACGAATCTGTTCATGGAACTTACATTGGTTACAAGTTCCAATTAGGTCTAAAAGAACTCGGTGAAAATGAACAACAGGATATTAAGGATTGGATGTACAACTTCTTGTATGATTTATATGCTAACGAAGAAAAATACGTTCATACCTTATATGATCAAGTTGGTTGGACTGACGAAGTTCTTACCTTCACTCGTTACAATGCTAACAAAGCTTTGATGAACTTGGGACAAGATCCATTGTTCCCAGATACTGAAGCGGATGTTAATCCAATTGTTATGAATGGTATCTCAACTGGTACATCTAATCATGACTTCTTCTCACAAGTTGGTAACGGTTATCGTTTAGGTAACGTTGAAACCATGAGCGACGAAGATTACAATATTTAAGCTAAAATACAAAAAATCCAACTTCTAATTTAGGAAGTTGGATTTTTTGTTGCACAACGC
>JALAGR010000180.1 GCA_022712335.1 Pediococcus sp.
ACTAAAAACAGGTGCTTTTCACTTCTTCGCGGGTTTAATTAATGGTATATTAAAGTCAAAGATTAAGAGAAGGAGTTGAAGTCATGAGCTGGCAAAAAAATGCGCTCGGTGATTTATTTTCATTCATCGGATTTGATTCAAAAAAGCCTACAAAAAGTACTAAAAATGTGAGTCCATTTTTCTTTGCTGGAACATGGCTTTATCACGATCCTACTACAAACCGCGAACACGAATTAGAGATTCGACCTAATTACGACGTTTACCTGGATGGTAAACTCCTTAAAACGGTCGTTGAACATTTAGACGATTATCGGATCACTTTTATTGACCGTTTTGGCTATCATTTAATCATTAAAGCCAACGATTATCGCCCCATTAGTGTTTATGACGAAGCGAATAATGAAACCTATGCCATTGTTAATTCTAAACAAAACAAAGAGCTGTAACCGAATTGGTTGCAGCTCTTTTAATATGTCTTTTCGTTCCAATTTTTTTGTGAACCATTAAAATATGATACTGGTAATTCGATGGTGTCACGATCATTTTTTAGTTTCTGATCCGCATCGTATTCGACATATTGAATGCGTTGATTACGTTTTTTGATTTTGGTATCTTCGATCCAGAACTTACTCTGCTTGATATAGATTTGATCGATTTTCTTTTGAATCGCTGGTGTAGTCTTGATAACAACGTCTTGCCCATAGTAGTTAGCTAGTAATTTTACTAAATCAACTAATTCTGGGCCCTCTTTTTTCCAATTGACGTTGTCTTCATCTTCATCCCCGTAATAATTCACCTGAATCGCCACCGGCAACTGTCCTGTATTACTCTTAACTTTTTGACTGATAAATCGTAGTTGAGCTTTGGCACTCTTTTGAAAACTAAAATTATGCATGATACCGACTTTTAAATCTGTCGACTGAATCCGATTGTAATTAGTATTAAAGCTATCGTCAAAGTAGGTAGCCCCAGTCGTTGCATTCAAATAAACAAATTTGATTTTTTGCTTTTCTAAAGAACGAAAATCAATCGTTCCATCTTCCTGATCGATGACACATCCTCGGACTGGGTATGGTGCCAATGCCAATCGTGCGCCCCGTTGCTGGTTTTGGAAGAACCAAACCCCAGCCATCGTTAATAACACTACGAGCAAAAAGACTCCTAAAATAACTCTTCGACGATGATGAACAAACCGCATATTGAATTTAGGATGATACTTTGCATGTCTTTTACGCTCCATAGGCTACCTCCTTTTTGAATATTGTACACTTATCTAATATAATATTCGAATTGTGTACGAAAATTATTTATAATGGTTAAATAAGTCTTATAGCATACAGAGGAAAGAAGTTTATGAATACAAACGAACATACCCACCTCCAAAAAAACATCGGACTTTTTGCTGCTTTTTCAACAGTAATGGGTACGGTGATTGGGGCAGGTGTCTTTTTTAAAGTCTCTAGCGTGACCGCTAGTACCCACTCGGCCGGACTAAGTCTTTTAGCTTGGCTAGCTGGTGGATTACTTACGATTTGCGCCGGTTTGACCAGCGCCGAGTTAGCTTCAGCAATTCCGGTTACCGGAGGCGCGATTAAGTATCTTGAAGTTACTTATGGAAAGCTAACGGGCTTCTTATTAGGTTGGGCACAAACTTTGATATACTTCCCAGCTAATATCGCTGCCCTTTCAATTATTTTCGGGACGCAATTTACTAACTTATTTCATTTAGCGTCCTCACTAAATCTGCCAATTGCAGTAATTTGTGGTGCTTCGATCACCGGAATTAATTTGCTGGGAACTAGATACGGTGCTCGCCTCCAATCGGTTGCTTTAATTGCTAAATTAATCCCGATTGCGGTAATCATCGCCTTGGGATTATTTACTCCTAGTGACGTTCATCTTAGTTTGATTCCAGAAAGCTTCACTGCATCCCAAACCTTAACTGGATTCAGCGGAGGATTGCTATCGACTCTCTTTGCGTATGATGGTTGGCTTGGAATTGGTGCGATTGCAGGTGAAATGAAAAATCCGAAGCGTGACCTCCCGTTAGCGATTGGATTTGGTTTGACTGGAATTATGGTTGTTTACTTAGGAATTAACCTCGTCTTCCTTAAGACGCTGCCTATCAGTGATTTAGCAGGTAATTTAAACGCCGCTTCGACGGCAGCTGGTCATCTCTTTGGCGCCATTGGCGGTAAGTTAGTTACAATCGGAATTTTGATTTCCGTTTATGGTGCACTAAATGGATATACAATGACTGGAATGCGAATCCCATATGCATTAGCGACCGAAGGATTACTTCCAATGAGTAATCACCTACGTAAGCTATCACGGACTTTTGTTCCTTATGTATCTGGAATCGTCCAACTAGTGATTGCTTGTTTGATGATGATTGTTGGTTCATTTGATCTTTTAACTGACATGTTGATTTTTGTAATGTGGATTTTCAACGTACTGATTTTTTATGCAGTGATTAAGCTTCGTCGCACTCAACCTGATTTAGTACGTCCATACAAGGTTCCCTTCTACCCATTTTTACCGACCGTCGCTATTCTGGGTGGAATTTTTGTCTTAGTAACTACGATCATCGATCAGCCTCTCTTAGCAACAACTGGAATAGTTATAACTTTATTAGGAATTCCTGTATACCTTGTAACTACTCGAAAATCATCATAAGATAGATGATAAATCTTTTAGGAGGAGGCTAAATCATGTTCGTAATTAAATATCTACCATTCATTGGTCTCTGCCTGTTGATCATTATTGGTTGTCTGGTTGCGTTTGAACATCGCCCTACTTTCAATAGAGCGATTGTGTTTGGAAGTTTAGCAATTTATCTGGTGTGTGTCGCTTGGTTGTTGTTTACACCGGGACAGTATTTCTTCGATCCATATACCTACAACGTTAGTTATTTTGTTTGGCATAATGCGAAAATAATCTACATCCCTTCAGCACTTCGTTCGATGGGATCCTACATGAACGTTGTCATGACCATTCCAGCGGGTGTCTATCTCGGAATTTTATTCCATAAATACTTAAGTTGGTATTGGGTCGTTTTGATTGGTGCAGCAGTTGGTTTTTTCAACGAAGGCATGCAATTGATTCTAGACGCTTTGATTAACATTCAAAGAACCGTTGATATCACCGATGTAATAACTAACGCTTTTGGGGTGCTGGTTGGCTATCTTATATTTAT
>JALAGR010000181.1 GCA_022712335.1 Pediococcus sp.
GTAAAACCCAGACGTTGCTATCTTTTTAAATACATTATTTACTATTCAACAGTTACACTCTTAGCTAAATTACGTGGTTGATCTACATTATAGCCTCGTTGCAAACTAGCATAGTATGCCAGAAGTTGTGCTGCGATTACACTCACGAGGGGCATCAACATTTCATCAACAGCTGGTAACAAGATATCATCCGTTGAACTAGCTAATTTTTCGCTAACCATGGTAATAACGTTTGCACCACGCGAGAGAACTTCTTGTAAGTTACTACGTGTATGGTCAGCCGTCTTCGATTGCGTAATAATTCCTATTACAGGTGTTCCATCTTCGATCAAAGCAATCGTTCCGTGCTTTAATTCTCCTGAAGCAAAACCTTCAGCTTGAATATATGAGATTTCTTTGAGCTTCAATGCGGATTCAAGTGCAACATCGTAATCTAACCCACGCCCGATATAGAATGCGTTACGCGCATCTTGTAACGTTGCTTGAGCCAATTTTTCAATCTTACCCTTTTCATCAACCACCGTTTGAATTGCATTGGCTACCTTACTCAATTGTCCAGCAATATCGAAATCAACAGCTACTGGATTTGCTTTAGCACGCCCCATGGCAACTGCTAGTAACGCTTCGACCGTGATTTGAGCTGTATATGCTTTGGTTGAAGCAACAGCAATTTCTGGACCAGCTTCTAGTGTTGCTGAGAAGTTAGCTTCACGCGCTAAAGTTGAGTTAGCAACGTTAGTAATCGTCAGGCTAGGCTTTTGCCATTCATCGTTGACACGAACTAGTACTTGTCGACTATCAGCAGTTTCTCCACTTTGGCTTAGGAAAATGAAGAATGCTTTATCTTCAATGATGGGATCATCGTAAGCAAATTCAGAAGCTAAAACAACTTCGGTTGGTGTTTGGGTGAACTTTTCAAATAACTTCTTGCCCACTAAACCAGCGTGATAACTTGTTCCAGCACCAACAATGTAAAGCTTGGAAGCTTGGTTAATTTGCTTCAAAAGTTCTTGATCAAAATGAACATCACCAGCGTGGTCAAGGTATTTAGCTTCAATACGACGGATTACAGCGGGTTGTTCATCCACTTCCTTAAGCATGTAGTATGGGTAAGTTCCCTTGTCAGCATCAGCTTGGTCGATATCTACGGTAAATGGTGCACGTTCGATTGTTTGACCGCTAAGATTGCTAATGGCAATGGCTTGAGGAGTAATTTTGACTACTTCGCCATCATGTAATTCTACGAATTGGTTGGTAACGTTGATCATTGCAAGTGCATCACTGCAGACAACGTTGAAATCTTCTCCCACTCCAATTAAAAGAGGGCTCTTATTTTTAGCTACAAATAATGTTTCAGGCGTTTCGCGATCCATCAAAACAAATGCGTATGAAGAATCTTTTAACAAACTAATAGCCTTTTTGAAGGCTTGTTCAGTTTCCATTCCTTCTTTAGCAAAACGGTCGATTAGTTGAACAACTACTTCTGTATCCGTGTCACTTTGGAACGTAACATCTGATAGATAATCATTTTTAATTTCTTTAAAGTTTTGAATCACACCATTATGAACCAAATAAAAACGGTGGTCTTCTGAAAAATGAGGATGAGCATTTTCAATGCTTGGTACTCCATGGGTAGCCCAACGTGTATGACCAATTCCAGTTGTCCCCATTACATCATCTGTAATTTTTTCCTCAAGATTTTTAATTTTACCTTGAGCTTTAACTAGATGATCAATCCCATCAGCATTATTAACATAAATACCTGCAGAATCATATCCACGATATTCTAGTTTTTTAAGTCCATTCACTAATAGATTGGTTGTATCAGTTCTCCCTGTAACTCCTACGATTCCACACATACTACCTGCACCTCTAAATTAATATATTTGTTTTTACCAAATTGGTATAAATAACGATTCTTAATATATAACGCCTTTTAAGAATTGTCAAACGTTATTGTTTCGAATTGGTATATATCAAACTCGGAAATAGGTATAGCAGCAATGTTTAGAGCACATAAAAAAACTATGTCGAATTTTACTCCGACATAGTTTTAAGAATTGATTTAAATTATATTAGTCAGCGCCAACTTCACTTTTAACTACGGCAACAATTCGATCAACGTATTGTCCCACAGTTTCTTCAGTTGGTGCTTCAGCCATGATTCTTAGTAAGTCTTCAGTACCTGAAGGACGAACCAATACACGACCATCACCGTTCATTTCATCTTCAACCTTAGCAATAACATCCTTGATTGCTTGGTTTTCAAGAGCTAATTTCTTGTCTTGAACGCGAACGTTAACTAATTTTTGAGGATAAGTTGTAACATCAGCAGCTAGTTCGGATAACTTCTTACCCGTTTGCTTAACAACGTACATCAATTGAATTGCAGTCAACATACCATCACCAGTTGTGTTGTGATCAAGAAAGACGATGTGTCCTGATTGTTCACCACCAAGGTTGTAACCGTCTTTTAGCATTTCTTCAACAACGTAACGGTCACCCACTTGAGTCTTAACGGAGTTCATATCATGAGCTTCTAAAGCCTTGTACAATCCCAAGTTACTCATAACTGTTGTAACAATTGTATCATCTTTCAAACGGCCACGTTCACTAAGGAATTTACCACAGATGTACATAATTTTATCACCATCAATGATGTTTCCTAATTCATCAACCGCGATACAACGATCTCCATCACCATCAAAAGCAACCCCCATGTCAGCGCCCTTTTCAAGTACAAACTTAGCAAGTACTTCAGGATGAGTTGAACCCACACCAGCATTGATGTTTAATCCATCTGGGTTAGTTGCCATCGTATCAAATTCAGTATTTAAGTCTGCAAAAATTTGAGAAACGTAGTTGCTAGTTGCACCATTAGCGGCATCGACTGCGACATGCAAACCTTCCAAATCATCTGGAATTGTTTGTTCAAGAAAGGCCGTGTAGTTTAATCCACCTTCTGGATAATCTGTAACAGAACCAAGACCTGTTGATGAAGGACGAGGTAAGTTATCCTTGTCAGCATCTAAAAGTACTTCGATTTCAGCTTCAAGTTCATCTGAAAGTTTGTAGCCATCTGAACCGAAGAATTTGATTCCGTTGTCTTGCACTGGATTGTGAGATGCAGTAATCATAACACCAGCATCAGCTTCTTGTTTACGTACCAAGTAAGCTACACCTGGAGTTGTGACAACCCCCATATCCATAACTTCAATTCCTACTGAAAGTAATCCTGAAATCAAAGCATGTTTTAGTAGTTGACCTGAAATTCGTGTATCTCTTGAAACCAAGACACGTGGTTGTTGTTCGCCATCTTTAGCGTGCTTTGTTAACACGTATCCACCAGTACGGCCTAATTGAAATGCTAATTCTGGAGTTAATGTTTCATTTGCAATTCCTCGAACTCCATCAGTACCAAAATATTTTAATTTCATTGTTGATAATCTCCTTCGTTAATTCACCTGTGTATCTACATTTTCACTAGTATCGGCCGTATTCGTACTATCTGCAGCACTACTATCGGAAACCGTTGAATCTGAAGAATCAGTTGATGCATCCGCTACTGATTGAGTTGTATCATCTGAAGTAGTTGACGCGTCGCTTGAACTTGATTCTTCTGAGCTTGCTTTGGAGCTACTTTGATCACTAGTTGATTCTGAATTTTTCGCTTTCGTTTCCGATTTCTTAACCGGAATCGTAACGTTGACTGATTGCGGTGTGAGCACCACGTTTACAATGTTACCGTTTGCGTCTAGAGCTTGCAATACTGTTCGAGCAGAAATATCCTCTGTAGCGTTGCTAGGAACATTGATATCTGCTACCACTTGCGAGATACGTTCAATATCGGCAGCTGAACCGGTTGCTTGGACGTTAGTCGTCGATGACTTAACATTCCCCATCGTATAACCCTCTTTGACCATGTTGGTGTCATAACGATAACGTATTTCAAAGTCTTTAGTTTTGCGTTTCGCAATTGAAATCTTCGCCGTCTCCGGATTGATTTTATACTTAATATCTTTGCCTAAGCCCGTAACTCGATATTTAACGGTATGTTCACCTGACTTGTAGTCTTGTAAATCCAAATATACTTTAAAATTACGAGTATTCGTTAACGTAGTTACCATGGCACTCGTCCCTGATAAAGTCACTTTGACGTTTTCCCGGTAGCCACTAACAACGTATTTAGAAGTATTCACATCTAAATCAACCGGCATCGAAATTGTAGCAGTTTTAGTAGACATTAAAGCTGAATTATTTTGATTTGAATCGCTCCCAGATATACGAGTCGATGTTAAATGATCGGTCTTTACGTATGCAAAAAGAAGGACGGCTAGAATCAACGCTACTAAACGATATCCCAAATTTTGAGTAAAAAGCTTTTTCATTTAGTGTCGCCCCCTTTTCCCTTTAAAGAACGACGAAACGTTTTCTACAACAGATGCAAAGAATGGTGTAGGACCTTCATCTTCAGTAATTAACTGAGTTCGGAAGTACTTCAAATATGATTCTTGTGACATACCACGAATCAATTCACCATCTTTCATGATCGAAACTTCTCCAGTTTCTTCTGAAACGACGATCGTAAGCGCATCGGTAACTTCACTCATCCCCACCGCAGCTCGGTGACGAGTTCCTAATTCTTTCGGAATCAGGTTACTTTGTGATAACGGTAAATACGCCGCGGCTACCGCAATTTTATCATTTTTAATGATAACAGCTCCATCATGTAATGGAGTGTTAGGGATGAAAATGTTGATCAATAGCTCTCCTGAAACATCTGCATCCAAAGGAATCCCAGTTTCAATGTAATCATCCAAACCAGTTTCCATTTGAATTGAAATTAGAGCACCAATCCGTCGCTTAGCCATATACTGAATCGCTTTATCTAAGGACTGGATCAACTTTTCTTCCGCTTCATTTTGTGAATGGTTCTTAGAAAAGAGCGAACCGCGACCAAGATGCTCTAACCCACGCCGAATTTCCGGCTGGAAGATTATCACCATGGCAATTACTCCCCAGTTAATCACCTGGTTCATAATCCAATACACAGTGCTCAATCCAATATACCAACTACCAACCATAATAATTACGATTACAATTATTCCACGGAATAACTGGACCGCTTTCGTCCCTCGAAGCAACATAATTAGCTCGTAAATCACAAACCAAACAACAATTATATCGACAAAATTGATAAAGTTACTCCACGTCAATAGTTGGGACCAATTTATATCCATAACCGTCCCTCCCAAATTTTATTCAACGACAATTATACCATGGACCTTATATTCGTCATGTTGATTTCGAACAAAGAAGAGTTTAGAAAATCAAGTTATTTTTCTAAACTCTTCTAAATATACCAATTAACTATTTTTCTTCACCAATGATACGAACTTCGGTTTCAAGTTCGACACCAAATTGTTTTAAGACTGTCGCTTGGACGTGGTGAATCACATCCATATAGTCTGTAGCGGTTGCGCCACCGACGTTAATAATGAAACCAGCATGTTTCATTGAAACTTGAGCTCCGCCAACTGTGAAGCCTTGGAGCCCTGCTTCGTGAATCAATTTTCCAGTAAAATATCCCGTTGGACGCTTGAATACACTTCCACACGATGGATATTCTAGCGGTTGCTTAGAAGCACGAAGACGATTTAATTCATCCATTCGAGAACGAATCTTATTTGCATCTCCAGCGCGCAGCTTGAAGGTCGCTGAAAGCACAACATCTTGGTGATCTTGCACACTACTATGACGATATCCAAAATCGAGTTCGCGATTGTCTAAGCGCTTGATTTCACCATCACGCGTAAGAACTTCCGCACTCGCAAGCACTTCACTGATTTCACCATCGTAAGCACCCGCATTCATGAACACTGCGCCCCCGATTGATCCTGGGATTCCGGCAGCAAATTCCAGTCCAGTCAAGCCTGCTTGATAAGCTACTTCCGTTGTTTGAATCAACGCTGCACCTGCTTCAGCAACCACTTGATTACCATTGACTTGAATATCATCCATTTTAGTTAAAATTAATGTTAATCCACGAATTCCACCATCACGCACAATTAAATTACTGGCATTTCCAATAATGGTTAACGGCGTATCCGTTTCTTTTGCCCAAAGCACTAATTGCTTGGTTTCCGTAACTGACTTTGGAAATACTAATAAATCAGCTGGACCACCCGTTTGGGTATTGGTGTATTTTGACAAAGGCTCATGTTCTAAAACTTGAACCTCCGGAAATGCATCGGTTATTGATCGATCCATCATACTTTCCCCTCTTACTTTTTCATTCTTTTCATCTTAAAATCTCTTAATCTATTCTATCACTTTATCCATGCTTATTAAACGCGCGCAGAGCTCGTGAGCAAGGATGGAAGACGCTGGTGAAACTGGATTTTCAGTCTGATTTTCCAACGCATCTAAGAAGCTTCGAATCAGTGGATCAAAGCCCCGTGTTTTAAGATTAGCTTGCCAATCTGGTGCCTGTTGATAACTTTTAGTCCCATTTTTTTGAACCGTTAACGTATTCAAGTTATCCACTGTGGAAACTCCATTTTGGCTGATTACTTGCGTTATCTCACCATTACTTTGCGTTCGCATATCAATCATTGCCGTTCCAAGGATATTACCCTTTTGCAAGTTCATTCGAGCTAAAATTAAGTCGCCATTTTTTTGAACGATTTGTCCATCGACAAAATGAACACCTTTGGATCCCATTAAAAATTGTGTTGTATCCACAACATGAATCATTAAATCATAGATTGCAAATTCAGACGTTTGATTTTCATTTTCACGTGTTTTAGTTGTGGAAACTAAATGTTTGTTTTGAATCTCCGCTAATTGTTGGTGGAATGGTACGAAGCGGCGGTTAAATCCGCAGGTTAACAATACCCCTTGATTTTCAGCCAATCGATACAATTCTTGTACTTCATCTAAATTTTCAGAAATTGGTTTATCCACAAAGACATTAACTCTTTTTTCAAGGAATTTTTTTATAATTGCGTAGTGCGTCGATGTGGGCGTGTGGATAAAGACTGCATCTACTCCCGCTGTGAACAAATCATCTTGATTCGTAGAACCATGTTGAAACCCAAATTGATTTTGAATACGAGCCAATTTTTCAGCATTTCGACTTATCAAATGCCATTCAAAGCGGTCCTGTAATTCACTATATACTGGTAGATATGCTTTTTGAGCAATATTTCCTAGCCCAATCACTCCAACTTTAATCATCGCTATTAGCTCCTTTACTCGTCTACTTTTATTCGTTAAACTTAGGTTAAATCAATAAAGGAAAGTGATTCATTTGAACTTTATCGCAATGGACTTTGAAACCGCAGCCCCAGCTCGAGCAAGTGCTTGTTCGATTGCACTGACTGTTGTTCAAAATGACGTTATTACTGACGAACTCTATTCATTAATTAATCCTGAAACTGAATTTAACTGGCGCAATGTTCAAATACACGGCATTCATCAAACCGACGTGCTCGACGCTCCAACTTTTCCAGAGCTTTGGCCAGTGGTAGAACAATTTTTCACGCCCGATAAACTAGTAGTTGCGCATAACGCAAACTTTGATAATAGCGTCCTCAAAAAGACTTTGGAACGCTATCAAATCAATCGTCTACCTTATCAAACGCTAGACACATTGCATACTTCTAAAAGCTTCTACCCTGACTACACAAATCATAAACTTAATACCGTTTGTGATAATCTCGGAATCGAGTTGCAACACCATCACAATGCACTAGATGATAGTCGTGCCTGCGCCAACATTTTACTACATCAGGAACAACAATTTGGTGCCGATGCTATCGCGAGTTTCATTCGTTCAATTAAGTAAGTGCCAGTTCCATTTTTATAATCTGACGTCCACGATCATCAACGATCGTGGGCTTTTTGGTTTGAAAACCTAAATTTTGGTAGATCCGCACGGCGTACTGGTTATCCTTTAAAACATCCAACCAAACTTGTTTCAACCAGCTGAATTGAGCGGCCCAGTAC
>JALAGR010000182.1 GCA_022712335.1 Pediococcus sp.
AAATCAGCATCAACATTTAAAGCAACGGAGACGTTTGGATTTTCTTCATTCAAACGTCCTGGATCGCCAATGGTACGTCCCCACATCTCATCCGTTGTATCAACAAACATATTTAAGTCCATTGTTTTTGAGAATGAAGGGTCAAGTGAGATTCCTACAGCAAGGGGATCGTGGAGGGCACAACCACCAAGATGAGGACTTGTAATTTTGTAAACGTCAATGTAGTAATCAACGATATCAGCAAACTTGCTTCCAGCATTTGTTCCTAAATTACGCCAAAGTTGAGTTTCATTTTTGGTTAGTAACGTTCTTAAAGTAACATCAAGACCAACCATGGTTAAATTAACACGACTAGTGAACACATCGTTAGCAGCATGAGGATCTTGGTTAATATTAGCTTCTGCAACAGGAGAAACATTACCAGGAACTGTGAGAGCACCGCCCATCAACGTTACGTTACCGATTAAGTTAGCAACTTCTGGGTCTTTTTTCAATGCAAGGGCAAGGTTTGTTAGGGGACCTGTCGGAACAAGGATTAAATCAGAGTTGTATTTATGAGCTGCTTCGATTAAGAAATCAACTCCAGGTTGTGCTTCAATTGCGCGAGTTGGAGCTGGAAGTTCAACTTCACCAATTCCATTTTGTCCATGAATTTGGGCACTAATGGGCATAACTTCGAAGCTGTCAGTCGTTTGTGAATGTTCTTCACCAAGAAAGACAGGAATGTCAGTTCTACCTAGTAATTCAAGAATTTTTAAACTATTAATACCAGCGTCAGGGGTTAATACATTCCCGTATGTTGAAATAATACCAATCAAATCAACGTCAGGTGCTGCCAATGCGTACGCAATGGCCATAGCATCGTCAATACCAGTATCTAGATCTAAGATCATTTTTTTAGTTGCCAAAAGAACCCCTCCGAAATAAATAATTTATGTATTAGACACACTTTAATCATACGTAAATAAAGGCTAAAAGACAATCCCAAGCATTCTTTTTTGTAAAAGAAGCTGGTAATATATTTATTGAATTACTAAAATGAAATGAGATTCATTTAAAAGGGAGCAAAATCAATGACTGAAATGTACGATATTACAATTGTCGGTGGGGGACCTGCAGGATTATTTGCAGGATTTTATGCCGGAATGCGAACTGCTAAGACACAAATTATTGAAAGTCTTCCACAAGCTGGTGGACAAGTTGCTGCACTTTATCCAGAAAAGATGATCTACGATGTCGGTGGATATGCGGGGGTCAAAGCAGCTGACTTGGCTAAAGAGCTCGAAAAACAAGCTCGCTTAGTAGGCGTTGAAATTCGTCTTAGTGAAACGGTCATCGATATTCAAGCTGAAGAAAATTTTTACCATGTTAAAACGGATCGTAATGAATATGATACAAAAGCGATTCTTTTAGCAACGGGGAATGGTGCATTTAATCCGCGGAAACTTGCGGTTAAAAATTTGGAGCATTTAGAAGACGAAAAGATTTTCTATCATGTGCCAGACTTGGAGCATTTTATGGACCAAGATGTTTTAATTGCTGGTGGTGGAGATTCTGCAATCGATATTGCATTAATGCTCGAATCGGTCGCCAAGAGCGTGAGTTTGGTTCATCGTCGTGATCAATTTAGAGGGATGGAACGAAACGTTCAACATCTGCACGAATCAACGGTGAATATCATGACACCATATTTGATCAGCAATGTTCAAGATGCCGACGAAGGAATCGATGTCGACTTAAAGCAGATTGGAACAGAAGATTTAAAAACAACACACTTTGATAAATTGATTGTTAACTATGGATTTACTTCAAGTAATAAAATTATCAAAGGGTGGGAAGTTGAGCTTGAACAAGAACATCGGATGTTTGCTGTCGATAATTTAATGCATACTAACCTAAAAAATATTTATGCAATCGGAGATGGGATTGAATATCCTGGAAAACTACGCTTGATTGCAACCGCCTTTGGCGAAGGACCAATCGCAGTAAATCAAATTATGAATGACTTGTATCCTGGTCAAAGGGGGCCTGTTCATAGTACGTCAATGTTTGAAAAGTAATTTAAATGTAAAAAGCAGTGAGCTCAAAAAAATGAGTTCACTGCTTTTATTTTTAACTTCCGTTGGCATCCGGATTAGTAATTTTAATTCGATTTTCGTTAGTTGATTTATGATTTGCTTCAGGCGCATCGGTCTTGTACAGATCTTCCAGCGACTTGTCTTGATTCTTAGAGAACATCGAAGTCGACTTCAATCCTAATTTATCTTCTAGTTTGAGAGCCTTATTTAGGCCATCGAAGTAATTGTAATCTGAAGAATTAATCTTTTTAAAATCAGGATTTTTATAGAAACGAAGTAAGTTTTTATCGTTTAAAGAGTCAGACATCGCTAACTGTTCCTTAGCTGCCTTGCGATCTTTTTCGGCCTTTTTCTTAAATTCTGCGGTAGCTCCGGTAATTTCATTACCGGAGCTATCGTAAAGTTTATTGCCGATCGAACTGTAGGTCGGCGTTACGAAATCATTATTTCTAAAGGCAACGACCTGATCATGTTTTTTAGCTAATAAATCAGTTCCAAACTGAATATAGTTTTTAGTTGAGATTCCTAAAAGATGCAAAATGGTTGGTAATACATCAATTTCACCACCATATTGAGATTGAATACCACCATCTTTCATACCTGGAATGTGAATCATCAAAGGAACTCGTTGAAGCTGAGCATCATCCCAACTATTCCAATTTTTAGTTGGATTATCCCCAAATTGTTTAAAATGACTGGAATCTTGGTCAAAAGTCTTTGCGAGTGCTTCATTGGAGGAATTAGAAATTCCATAATGGTCACCGTATAAAACAATCATCGAATCATCATACAAACCAGATTTCTTGAGGAAGGTGAAGAATTCTTCGACAGACTGGTCCAAGTAGTTAGCGGTTTTGAAATAGCCATCCACGGTCTTATCACCAGTGTCCGGTGTTTTAAAATCACTATCTTCAGCATCTAAAGTGTAAGGGATGTGGTTACTTACCGTAATGTATTTAGCGTAAAACGGTTGTTGCAAATGTTGAAGATACTTAATGGAATCCTTGAAAAGAAGCTTGTCTTTAAGACCATAGGTAGTGGATTTATCACCAGAAACATCAAAGTCGCTAGCTGAGAAAAAGTTTTCATATCCCATGTTCTTATAAGTACTATTTCGATTCCAGAACGAAGCTGTATTTCCATGGAACACGGCGGAAGTGTAGTTTCCGTTTTGCTTCAAAATAGCTGGTGCAGCTTGGAAAGTTTGGTCTGAGCCAAGCTGTGCAAATAATGAACCTTGTGCGGTACCAAATGTTCCAGTTTCCAGCATGTTTTCAGCGTCACTAGTTTTTCCTTGTCCAACTTGATGGAAAAAGTTGCTGAATGCATAAGTTGATTTACTATGATAAATGCTGTTTAAGAATGGTGTCACGGTTTGACCTTCGACTTTATCATCAATTAAGAATTGTTGGAAACTTTCCAAATGAATGATGATCACGTTTTTACCTTTAGCCTTACCTAGAGTAACATTAGAAGGCTTAGCGTAGTGCTTTTTAACGTATTTTTCAATCGAAGTCAATTCACTCTTTTTAGCTTCAGAGCGCATCTTTTGATTGCGTTCAAGTTGAATTCCATCATAAACGGTAAAAGCATCTAATCCCATGTATTTAACAACGTAAGAACGATCAAAAGTCCGAGTGATTAATTGCGGACGATCCATTTCAGCGAGCATTAAGTTAAATGCAAAAAATAGTAGCCCGAGTGAAGTGATTTGAAAGCCGAATTTTTTAGGTAAAGGATGTGGATCCATCTTGATTTTTTTCAAAATCAATAAAAGGAAGATAACGATGATATCGATCCAATAGAAGATATCGTGAATATTAGTTAACGACATCGAACTAGCGCTTAAACCTTGGTTAACTTTGGAATATCCTAACATGGTGTTGACGGTCATAAAGTCAGAAAATTCTCTGATATATATAACATTCAAATTTAATAATACAGTGTTAG
>JALAGR010000183.1 GCA_022712335.1 Pediococcus sp.
ACTAATCCATTACTTAAATAGACCGTCGCCGTGGAACCAATAAATTCATTGCTAACATAGGCACGAGCATTGGTTACCATTTCATTATGTAATTCATATTTTTCATCATCTAACGTTAACGCATCAATTTGAGTCAACGGAATAAATGATAGGTATTTAAAACCATTTTGCTTATTAACGGTGTGTTTACCAGAATTAAAGAATCGAATATAATTTTGCCGGTCGATTAATTCGATTTGCTCTGCAAACATTCTAAAACGGTCTTGGACCACCATTAAAATATTTGCAAGTAAATGGTCCAACCTTCCCCCACTTATCCCAAAAATACGAATATGTGCGTGAGGATCCTCTTCTAGAACATATTTCACTGCAGATTCAGTATCAGTGTCATCTTTAATCGGATTCAATTTGATTACATACATAAATTTAGTATCAATTTTGTTAAATTCTTTTTTATTAACTGAATCGAAATCACCTATGGCAACTTGAGAAGCTTGGCCAAGCTCGATCAAGCGTAAAGCACCTCGGTCAACTCCGATCCATTCTCCATCAAAATCTTTCCAATTTTCAGGTAAACTTTCAGGAGATCCACCAACTAGTAAATTATAAGTTTTCATTATTTTGTAAGGTCCTTTAGTAGTTGAACTTGCTTAGAATAATCTTCTGCACCAAATACATAAGAACCCGCAACTGCAACATCAACACCAGCATCATACACAGCTTTTACATTTTTGTCAGAAATACCACCATCAATTTCGATGTCGAATTCTAATCCACGTGCTTGGCGTAAGGCAGACAAACGTTTAACTTTACTGATTGAGCTTTCAAGGAATTTTTGACCACCAAAACCTGGGTTAACAGACATAATCAACACTTGGTCAACTTCTGGTAATAATTCTTCAAGTTCCGTTAATGGAGTTCCAGGGTTAATTACTACTTCAGCTTGTGCACCAGCGTTTTTAATAATTTGAATTGCACGAGCGATATGTTGAGTACTTTCTACGTGTACACCAACGATGCTTGCACCAGCTTTAACAAACTGTTCAACGTAGTTTTCTGGATTTTGAATCATTAAATGGACATCTAATTTAATATCTGTATTTTTAGAGAGTCCTACAACGGTATTTAAACCAAAACTCAAATTAGGTACAAAACTACCATCCATTACATCAACGTGAAGATAGTCTGCGCCTTCTACTTTATTAATATCACCCATTAAATTAGCTGGGTCTGCACTTAAAATCGATGGGGCTACTTTAATCATTTCTTCTTCCTCCGGTCCTTTTTTTGATACCCTTTCCGCTTGTAATCAGGCTTTTGATTGCGAATCAATTCGATGAATTGTTCATAATTAGCATAGCGACTACTCAAGACGCTTCCATTTTCAACGGCTTCTTTAACTGCACAACCCGGTTCGTTTAGATGGAGACATTCTCTAAAACGACAATCTTGACCGATTACTTTAAAATCGATAAAAAATTCTTTTAATTCGGTATCTGCCATTTCAAAAACAGCATACGTCGAAAATCCTGGTGTATCAGCTACTAGACCATCTTCAATTGGAATCAACGAAACCTTTCGAGTAGTATGTTTACCACGGTTCAATGCTTGTGAAACTTCCCCAGTAGCGATGTTCAATTTCGAATCAATGCGGTTTAAAAGTGTTGATTTTCCGGCACCGGTTTGCCCCATAAAAATCGTTAATTTATCCTTGAACGATTGCTTTAGTTCAACTAAGTCAGCATCAGGTTGACTGCTGTCCGGAAAAATCACTTGATAACCAATCTTATGATAATATTCAACCGTTTTTTGCAAATCTTTGAATTCTGTTTCACTCAAAAGATCTGTTTTTGAAAAATACAAAACAGCATCGATATTTTTTTCAGCAAGTGCTACCAATTGACGATCGAGTAAATTAGCTGAAAAGCTAGGCTGAGTTGCAGCCGTAACAATTACTGCTTGGTCAATATTTGCAAGCGGTGGGCGCACCAATTCGTTTTCTCGCGAATGAATTTCAGTGATATAACCAGTGTCATTTTCACTTTCTTTGAAATCAACGATATCACCAACTAGCGGACTAGTTTTTTGATTGCGGAAGTTGCCTCGCGCACGTGTTCGAACGACTTTATGTTCGTCTGTTAGCACGTCATAAAATCCTGCTAGTAATTGAATAATTTGTCCAGTATGCATGTGCCCTCCGTTATTTAGCAACCGTAAACGTAATCGTTGTCACTCGTGGCACTACCACTTGACCAGACACAACATCTTGAGAAATGATGCGGTTATCATCGAAACGATTGGTAACTACTTTCTTTTTTTTGATGGTGAAGCCTTTAGCTTCTAACTGCTTTTTGGTACTGGTATAATCGCTCCCAACATAGTTATCAACATCAAAACTATTAGGTCCCTTGCTAATAACAATGTTTACTTTGATTCCTTCTTGAACATACTTACCACTTTCTGGAAGCGTTTCAACCACTTTATTATAACTCGTTTTGTCGTCAGCTTCTTTAGTTATTTTGCCAACACCTAAATTCACTTTGGATAATTTTGTCGTTGCTTGTTTTTGACTTAAATCTTCCAAATTAGGAACTTGCACCATTTGCGGGCTACTCAATTTGAAAGCAATCAAAATCCCCACGACAAAGGCCACAGCTGCCATCGCCATGAATAGCGCTCTTCTACGTAACGGATGGCGTCGTTTAAAACGATGCATGTGGCTTTCTTCTGCCACCGGCTCTTTTTCTTTTTTAGGAAAATTGATTTTATTGTTCATTTTAACTTTGATCGGACGTGTTTTTTCAACTTCATCCTCGCCTAAGCCTTGCTTCAATTCATCTTGATTTAGCACAATGGTGTGCTCCACCAAGGAATCTTCGATGAATTTACTTTCGTTTGCACGCTCGGGTTGTAAAACCGTTTTTAAATCTGCCGCCATCTCAGAAACATTTTTATAACGGTCAATCGGATTTTTAGCCGTAGCTTTTAAAACCACGTTTTCCAGTGATTGTGGGATTTGCGTATTAAAATCTTTTACCAGTGGTAATTGATCTTGATAGTGCTTCACCGCAATTGACACCGCACTTTCACCTTCAAACGGCACTTTACCTGTCAACATTTCAAATAAAATAATTCCTAACGAATAGATATCAGATTGTTGAGTAGCAATATGTCCTCGAACTTGTTCAGGTGATAGGTATTGAACCGAGCCAATTACCGTGTTAGTCCGCGTAAAACTACTTTGTTGATTCGCAATTGCAATACCAAAATCAGTTATCTTAGCTTTGCCTTGATTATCAATCAAAATATTCTGTGGTTTTAAATCACGATGGATGATGCCATGATAATGTGCCGTCTGAACACCACTTAAAATTTGATTCATCAAACTAACTACTTGACCAAGTGGAATTGGAAACTGGTCCTTAATATACTGCTTAAGGTTTTTACCTTCCACGTATTCCATGATTAAATAGTTCATCCCATGCTCTTCACCAATATCGTAAACACCTACAATATTAGGATGTACTAACTCCGTCGTCGACAGCGCTTCACGTTGGAATCGTTTGATTGCTGACGTATCATCTTGCATATCGAAACGAACAAGTTTAACCGCCACATCTCGATCTAAAATCAAATCGTGCGCCAGATAAACGTTGGCCATTCCACCTTCTCCAAGTGGACGAATGATTTTATAACGTCCATTCAAGGTTTGATTAGGGGTCATGATTCATCCCCCTTTTCCACTTGAACGATCAAGGTCGTAATATTATCCGTACCGCCTGCGGTATTCGCCATATCTACTAATTGGTTGGCTTTCTTTTCAAGGCTCACCGTGCTCATCAAAACATTCTTAATCATGTCATCTGAAACAAACTTAGTTAGTCCATCTGTACAAAGGAGTAATTCGTCATGTTCCATAACATCAAATACTTTAATTTCAGCTTCAACTTGTTCTGAAATTCCCAACGTCTTCGTAATCACATTTTTTTCAGGATGATTTTGTGCTTCCTCGGGAGTAATTTTACCTAGGCGTAACAACTCGTTGACTAAGGAATGATCTGTAGATAGTTGTTTTAACCCAACTTTAGAATTATATAAATAACAACGACTATCTCCTAAATTGGCAACAATTACCTGACTGCCCAAGAACAACGCTAAAACAATCGTCGTTCCCATCCCATTCAGTTTTTTATAATGTTTAGAAGCTTGCAAAATTTTACGATTTTCAACGGCAAGTTGTCGAATTAACCAATTTTTTGCATCGGCAACGTTATTAACGTCTGATGTTTCAAATAGGTAACCGATATGTGAAACGGCCATTTCAGAAGCTACATCACCACCGCGGTTACCACCAACTCCATCCGCAACAATCGTCAAAATCGCCTCGGAGTCATTTTTGAAAATCCCTACATAATCTTGGTTGGTTTTTCGAACTTGTCCCTTATCAGATAAGTACGCGTATTTCATATCACCAATCACTTCACCTTTTTTAAATTAGCGATGAAGAAGCCGTCTGATTCAAAATCATCAGGATAAATATTAAGGCTCAACTCATCACGATTTTTCTTGATTTTCTTTGCTGTTTCAACTTTAAGTTGTTCAAATTCTGGATGTTTAGCAAGGAATTTTTCAATAGTTTCTTGGTTTTCTTTACGTAAAATTGTGCATGTACTATACGTCAAGATTCCACCAACTTTAAGCATTTTAGCAATATTGTCCAAAATCTTAAGTTGAAGTTGATGAAGATCACTACTATCTTTTTTACTCTTTAAATAACGAATTTCAGGTTTCCGACGCATCAAACCAATTCCAGAACACGGTGCATCGACTAAAATACGATCAAAGTTTTCATTTAAATCTTCACGTGGAGCAATTGCGTCCTGAACTGCGGTCTGTACATTATCAAGGTGCATCCGTTGCGCGTTATCTTCAATTAATTGGACACGTTTTTGATAGATATCCCATCCGACAACTTCACCAGTTTCGCCGACCATCGTCGCAATTTGCGTCGTCTTTCCACCGGGTGCAGCACAAGCATCGAGTACTTTTTGACCTTCTTCAAGATGCATTGTTTCTGCTACTAACATTGCTGACTCGTCTTGAACCGTAAGATCACCATCAATATAACTTCTCGTATCCGAAATACTAGCACCCTTGCTAAGACGTAAACCATCTTTAGCAATCGCACTAGTTTGAACTGTATACTCGTATTCCAAGTCTTTGATGATATCAGCGTGGGATTTGTTCCAACGATTGATTCGCACTGCTAAATGAGAAGGCTGGTTAATACTCTTCAAAATCGAAATAGTCTTCTCTTCGCCAAGTTCATATAACATTTGATCTACGATCCATGGGGCAACACTGTATTGCGTTGATAATTTTTCAACCGGATTTTCGATTGTATCAAAGCTAGGTTTGCCATTTCGTTGATATGAACGCAAAACGCCCGTTACCATTTTACGAATTCCGTCATTACCGCGAAGTTTGGCAATTTCAATGGATTCATTAAAGATAGCGAATTCTGGCACGCGGTCCAAAAATTCCATTTGGAAAACAGCCGTTCTTAAAAGATTGATCACCCAACGTGGTGTCAATTCTGGTTTTCTAATATAGTCTGCTAAGTAAAAGTCAATTGTTAAACGATGCTGTAAAACACCATATACAATTTCAGTTAGTAGATTTTTATCAATATCGATCAACGAAGAGCTTTTAATGTCTTGGTTAAGTTGGATATTCGAAAAAGAACCTTCGTCGATTTTTTCTAGAATATCAACTGCTAAATTTCGTGCACTATTATTTTGATTTGTCATTATCTATTATTTGCTTTCCTGGATGTAAGTTTTCGCCTACTCCATTGAGGTAGTCAGTAATTGCCATTTTTTGTTTGCCAGCTGGTTGTAATTCTTCAATACTAATCACACCGTTTTCGCCAGTTGCTACTAGAAGTTCATGCTTCGTTTTGGAAACGACCTGACCAGGTTTTAAATCCGTTGTCTGATCCATAACTTTAGTTTTCCAAATCTTAGTCCGTTTACCTTCCATCATAAGATAAGCCACTGGAAATGGACGTAAGCCTCGTACTTTAGCATCTACTAAGCGAGCTGGTAAATTAATATCGATTTCTTCTTGTTCAGGGCTAATGTTGGGTGAAAAGCTAACTTGTTCTTCATCCTGTTTGATCGGATTAACATCCCCTTCAATTAACTGAGGCAAGGTATCCAATAGTAAATCGCGTCCGAGGAGGCTTAATTTATCAAACATGGTTCCCACATCATCTTGGTCAGTGATTGGAATTTTTGCTGTAGCGAGCATTTCACCAGCATCCATTTTTTTGACCATATAAATAATTGTGACACCTGTTTCTTTGTCCCCATTCATTATCGCATAGTGTACTGGTGCTCCACCACGATATTTTGGTAAGAGCGATGCATGAACGTTAACAGCGCCAATTTTAACCGAGTCAATTAAGCTCATTGGTAAAAATTGACCAAAAGCCGCCGTCACGATTAAGTCAGCATTCAATGCAATTAATTCTGCTAGTTCTTCACTTCCACCTAATTTTTCAGGTTGGTAAACTTTGATGTTGTTTTCTACCGCCACGCGTTTAACCGGACTAGGTGTTAAAACGTGCTTGCGACCAACTTTACGATCTGGTTGAGTAACAACTCCGATAACATCGTAGTTGGGTTCGTCGACCAAACTTTGTAAGATGGGAGCTGAAAATTCTGGTGTTCCCATAAAGATAATTGATTTCATACTTAAACCTGCTTCCTAATATTACAAAAAGTTTTGAGGTTCCGAATCGATACTAATTCGCGTACCTTGCCTAAATTTTTCTTGTGACTTATTCAATACTTCTAATAACGCATCATG
>JALAGR010000184.1 GCA_022712335.1 Pediococcus sp.
AAGTTCTTGCAGTTACAGCAACACCTTGGTTTGGAAAATTTGAAAAATAATTGACGAAATCAGGCTTGGAAATGAATAATTTTGAAGAAATTAAAAAAGCTAACCCTAATTTAAATATTATTAATATTAATAACGAAAAATTCCGCGATTACGGAGTAGTTTATGATAACTACGATTTGACTGAAATTAATGAATATATGGACAATGTGCTTATTCCAGAAAATAGTGTTTATACACCTAAAAATCCAGACATTGAGAAAATGACGATCATTAGTCAATTAAGTGCGGACGTTTTTGGCGGAATGAAGTTATCCGCAGGTGAATGTATGGGACACTGTGATGCATTTTCAGCAATTGAATTTCACCAAGGCAGTGAAGTGAACATCACTTTTACTGATTTAATTATGGTATTAGGTAAACGCCGAGATCTTCGAAACTATGAATATAATGCAGAAGAAAATGCTGAAATATTTTTTATTCCTAAAGGGACCGTGTTTGAAATGTTTAGTGATACGTTGCATTATAGCCCAATCGACGTTGACTCATCAGGATTTAAGGCACTGGTTGTAGTGTTGAATGGGACCAATGAGGTTCTTTTAAGTTCAGTAAAATCTAGTAATAAAATGTTAGTTAAACAAAATAAATTCCAATTAGCCCATCAATCTCGGAAAGATAAGGTGAAAGCTGGAGTTTTACCAGGAGTGAAGGGGAATTTAATTCAAGTAAAGCCGATGAATTGAGGAGGTGTGTTTGATGGAATGTGCAGTCGACGAAAGTAAACTTACAGAAGAACAAAAGGTGGAAATTGAACGCGAAGAAGAAATTCAACGTGAAATGATCAAACGCCAGATGGAAGAAATGGGTATTAATCGTAAATAACCTTTATAAGAGCCATAGCTATGATGCTATGGCTCTTTTTGTGGCAATTTTTATTTTTACGTACTCTGCTATAATGAAAATTAACTAATAAGTAGTAAGTAAGGAGAATATTTTGAACTGGAAAAAAGGAACCTTAGGCTGGGGTGGGATGCTAGCCCTCGTAATTTTAATTGGACTAATGTTGCGGACGCCAATCACCACCCTGCCATTGATGCTAGGAGATCTAGCAAGAAAATTGGATGTTTCCAAAGGAAGTTTGGGAATCTTGACGACATTGCCATTAATCATGTTTATGTTATTTTCGAGTGTCGCATCGACCATTTTAAAAAAGCTGGGTTTTAAAAAATCACTTCTACTAACTTTAACTGTTTTATTGATCGGCTCACTACTGCGCTTGATCGTAACGATGCCGACGATGATTATCGGGACGAGTTTAATTGGGATGGGAATTGCATATTTAAACGTCTACATGCCGTCATTTGTTGCAGCCTATTTTCCCAATAACATTGGGCTCTACACTTCGCTTTATACGTTTGCGATGATGTTTGGTGTCGCGCTTTTCAACATTATCACGGCGCCAGTCATGCTAATGACGGGCTGGTGGAGCATGCTGGTAGTGCTAGTGATTACGCCACTATTAGCGCTGGGAATCTGGTTATTCTTGATGCCGCATTTATCGGAAGAAATTCATGAACCTCAAGTTGAAGTTCAGAAAGAAAATGTACCGACTGAAAAAATCTGGTTAAACAAAAAAGCTTGGGTTTTCCTAATTATGTTTGGAAGCCAATCGATTCTGAATTACACATTTACAGCGTGGATGCCTTCTCTAATGGCATATCACCATGTTGGAACGGGGGTAGTCGGGATTATCATGGCAGGATTTTCATTGATCGGATTACCAATTACCGTGTTGTTACCACAGCTACTGATGAAATGGGGTAACTTTGGAGAAACGATTCTAGTAGCTTCTGCTGGAATTGCAGGATTAATTGCTTCGATTATGCTATTTTTCCAAAACACCTCAGCAACTTGGTTTTGGATGATCGAAAGCTTACTTTTAGGATACGCAATCGGATTTTTCTTTATGTTTGTAGTTACCATGTTTGCAATTAAGACAGGAAGCCCGTATCAAACAGCGCAACTTTCAGGGATGGCGCAGGCTGGAGGCTACTTTATTGCTGCGCTCGGTCCCGTTGTATACGGATGGGCTTTTGGACAAAATCCAGCAGGAAACCTCCAAAATGTAGCCTTTGTAGTAGCAATTTTATTAGCGACAATTATGGGATTGATGATCGTTAGAACTAAAAAAGTTTAAAAATAAGCCTTTGAATTTCAGATGAAGTTCAAGGGCTTTTTTTGTGCAGGTAAATGAAAGCGTTTGACAAACTGGTACCAACCAGTTAAAATAAACTTTGTTGAATGGTACCAACCAGTACGAATGAGAAGGGGAGTATTACAAATGGAAAACGGTAAAATTAGAGGAATCAAAGCATTGTCAGACAAGAACGGTGTGATTAGCGCACTTGCTATTGATCAACGTGGATCATTGAAGAAAATGATTGGAGCAGCAAGCGGTCATGAAGCTACGCAAAATGAAATCGAAGACTTTAAAGTGGCAATTTCTTCAGAATTAACACCTTATGCTAGTGGAATTTTGCTAGATCCTGAATATGGTATTCCTGCTGCTCGAGTTCGTGACGAAAATGCGGGATTATTGGTTGCTTACGAAAAAACTGGATATGATGCTACGGAACCTGGACGATTCCCAGATATCTTAGACGAATGGTCAGTTCGCAAGTTGAAAGAACTTGGTGCTGATGCGGTTAAATTTTTACTTTACTATGATGTTGATGAAGGAAACCAAGTTAACGAACGTAAGCATGCATTTATCCAACGTTTAGGTGACGAATGCAAGGCAGAAGATATGCCATTTTTCCTCGAATTAGTTTCATACGATGCTAAAAATGATGACGTCAAAGGTAAAGAATATGCCGCTGTAAAACCACATAAAGTAATTGAAATGACGAAAGAATTTTCGAAACCGGAATATGGCGTAGATGTATTGAAACTAGAAGTTCCCGTAAACCAAATCTATGTCGAAGGTTTCGCTGAGAATGCGGATGACGTCGTTTATAGTAAGGAAGAAGCAGCTAAGTATTACAAAGAACAAAGCGATGCTACAGATCTGCCATTCATTTTCTTGAGTGCAGGCGTTTCAGCCGAACTATTCCAAGAAGAATTGAAGTTCGCGCATGAAGCTGGTTCGAAGTTCAATGGTGTCCTTTGTGGGCGTGCTACATGGCGCAATGCAATCGAACCATTCGCTGGCGAAAGTGAAGAAGTGGGTCGTAAATGGCTCCAAACTCAAGGTAAGAAGAATATTGAAGATTTGAATGAAGTTCTTGCAGTTACAGCAACTTCAGTTGAAGAAAAACTTCAAAAAATGATGTAAATTGAACTTAAAACGTACTTCGTAACGAACTTGTTGCGAAGTATTTTTAATTTGTAAAAGGAATTTTGAATTTGTGCGTATCTCTGTATTGTTGAGCTAAAAATCAAGGTATGGAGGTATTTGAGTATGGACATCGATGATTTATCCAATTTATTGAAAATGACGACGAATAACAATCAAATAACCAAACTAGACCGAAATTTGCAATCCAAGCGAAGTTGATTTGTAAGCGGTTTTATTTATGTTATCATCTAAGGTATTAATTCTAAATAAATAATTAAAAAGGATCTATACCAATGTATAAAGAAAAATATTTTGAAGAGTTAAAGAAGGAATTTAATAGCGAAGATGAGATCGTAACTGAAATCGTCAACTTAGAAGCTATCCTGAATTTGCCTAAAGGGACGGAATATTTTATTAGCGATATTCACGGTGAATATGATGGTTTAAATCACATTTTAAAAACGGGCGCTGGAATCATTCGAGAGAAGATTAATTACCGCTTTCCAGAGATGGCTGATTCTGATAAAAACGAATTAAACTTTGTTGTGGCGTACCCCAAATATGCGCTAGAAAAAGTGCAATCACAGAAAAATGAAGATGAACTAACACAATGGTATTACACGATGATTGCACGCATGATTGAAGTGACTCAATACTGTGCCAGCAAATATTCGCGTTCCAAAGTTCGTAAAAGTTTGCCGACCAAATATGCGTATATTATTGAAGAGCTGTTATATGTAGAGGGTAGTCCTAAAAATAAGCAAAAATACTATGAACGTATTATTAGCAAAGTGATCGAATTAAATCGAGCGCAAGATTTAATTCAAAGTCTGGCGGGCACGATTCAAAAGATGGTGATTGATCATATTCACATCGTTGGGGATGTTTTTGATCGTGGTCAAAAATCCAATCAGGTACTTGAACTACTAGAGCATGCCCACTCGCTAGACTTCCAGTGGGGCAACCATGACGTACTTTGGCTAGGTGGTTACGCAGGATCACAAGCTTGCATTGCGACCATATTCAGAATTGCGACACGCTATGGTTATATTTACGACTTAGAGCGTGAATATGGAATTAATTTGCGTGCGTTGTTCACTTATGCAACGCAACATTATCAGACAAATCCAGCATTCGAGCCTAAAGCGGGCGACTTTGACCAAAATAATATGGACCTGCTATCTCAAGTACACCAAGCATTAACAGTGATGCAGTTTAAGTTGGAGGGTCAAATCATTAAACGCCAACCTGAATTTCAAATGGATGATCGCTTATTTTTGGATGAAGTTCACCAAGGGGAAATTCAGCTCGGAGATCAAAGTTACCCACTAGAAAATGCTTGTTTTCAAACGGTTGATGTTGATAATCCGTACGCGCTTACCGCTGAAGAACAGGAAGTTATTGATAGTTTGAGCTACTCATTTAGACATTCACCAAAAATCAAAGTGCATATGGATTTCATTTTGAATAAGGGGAGTATGTATCTGATTTATAATAATAACTTACTGTATCATGGCTGTATTCCACTTACTGAAGATGGCGATTTTGATGAGTTTGAATATCAGGATAAAAAATATGCTGGAAAAGATTTACTGTCATTTTTCGAACGTCACATCCGAGCAGGAGCAGCAAGGCAGGCAGATACAGAAAATGATGATACAGATTTGATGTGGTACTGCTGGATAGGAAAAAAATCACCGCTCTTCGGGCGAACCGCGATGACCACTTTTGAACGCTATTTTATTGCGGATCCAGCGACTCATAAAGAGGGCGATAATCCATACTTCAAACTAAGAGACCGCTTAACAACTGCGCACTACATTTTACAAAAATTTGGGTTAGACGAGCGCAGTAGCTACATTATCAACGGGCACACTCCGGTCAAGGTTAGCGAAGGCGAATCACCAATTAAGGGCGGCGGACAAATTATCGTAATTGACGGAGGATTATCTGAAGCCTACCAGAAATCAACTGGAATCGCAGGATATACTTTGATCAATAATTCCTACGGTTTCCAAATTGTAACGCATATGCCATTCCAAGGAGTAGATGATTTATATGAATCACAAACCCAATCCACTAGTCTCAAGCGAATCATTGATCGCGACTTACCACGTCGTAACATTGCAGACACCACGATTGGAACAGAACTGAAACACCAAGTTGATGACTTAAAGTATCTTTTGGAGTCGGCTGAAGCTAATCGTTAAATTTTTTAAAGCGTAAAATAATCCAGGTAATCAAAGCCAGTACGCCACTTACGGCAACCATCGACCAAAAACCTTGAGCAGTATGACGACCGGGAAGTCCACCGGTGTTCATGCCCCAAAGTCCAGCAATTAAAGAGGGAACGGAGATAACAAGTGCCGCTGAATCTAAATATTTCATTAAATGGTTTAAATGATTACTCATAATATCTGAGAACAAACCGCTGATAGCGTCAATCAAATCACGATAAACTTCGACTAGTTTAGTGATCTGACGTTCAGCGGTTTTTATATTGTAAATCACCGTTTCATCTTGAAGATTTTTGGAAAATTCATCCAATTTAAAAAGATGTTCCAAGGCATGATGCTGAGTTTCTAGCGTGTGTTGCAGAAGAACCGTATCTTTTTTAATGTTTTTAAGCTGGATCAATTCTTCGTTTTTGGTGGTTTGAGACGATTGTTGTTCTAAATGTTCTAGTTGTTTTTTAATATGGGCCAATTTAGTTCGGTAATTATCATAAACGTGTAGTAGAAAATGGGCGATAACTGCTTCATTGGAATCAAGCTGAGTTGCGGACGTTAATTGTTGTAGCTCATCTTCAGTATTGGAATTTTCGTGCACGAAAAATGTGAGCTGGTGTGGATTAGAAACGATGAGTAACGGATCTAAGATAACGCTGAAATTAGTTTGGATATTCATCATCACCAAATTACACAACCCAACGATGTAAGTAGTTTGACCTTGGTCATCTTTAACGGTAGAAGTACGTGGAAAAACTTCAGGAGTTTCAATTCCTTCTGTAATATTTGTAGGAAGGTGTTCGTGTCTAATTTGGCTTTGTAATTCGGTGAAATTTTTAAATTTAATGACCTGAAATTGGTTAGAATGATTCTGCATGAAATTGTAATCCTCCTTTTGATGAAACGGTTACATTGCCGGAGCATATTGCTTTATAAAATAATTTTATTCGATTAGAATTTTAATTACAAAAGAAAGGGAGTGAATTAATGAATAAACCAGATTTGAAGGATCCACGAAAATTGTATTATACGGATAAATTTCCAGATCAAGAGCAAGGAACACCCGCTTTGCAAGATGAGATGCAGCCTAAACCAGACTGTGGTGAAGAAACCTATGAGGGGCACGGACTACTGTTAAATCGTAAGGCTTTAGTAACCGGAGGCGATTCAGGAATCGGACGTGCAGTGGCGATTGCGTTCGCACGTGAAGGAGCAGATGTTGCTATTCAATATTTCCCAGGTGAAGATACAGATGCCCAAGAAGTAGCAGATTATATCGAAAAAGCCGGACGAAAAGCGGTCCTATTGCCATGCGATTTTCGAGATGAAAAAGCACCCGAAGAAATCATTGATCAAGTTGTTGAAAAATTAGGCGGTTTGGACACGATGGTTTTAAATGCAGCTCAACAAATTGCACATGCAAAAATTGATGATTTACCAGTGCAACAAATTAAAGACAGCTTGGAAATCAACGTCGTAGCAATGTTGGCGTTAGTTAAAGCTGCTAAACCATATCTTCCAGCTGGTGGCGCAATTGTAACGACAACCTCTGTTCAAGCATTTAATCCAAGTAGTCACTTGTTAGATTACGCTGCAACTAAAGCTGCGATTGCCAATTTAACAATTAATTTGGGACAGCAACTAATTGAAGACGGGATTCGGGTAAATGGTGTAGCACCGGGTCCAATTTGGACTCCATTGCAATTGGATAATGGGCAATTAGAGGGAGCAATTCCAGAATTTGGACAAGATTCATTAATGGGTCGAGCGGGACAACCTGCCGAACTAGCTCCAACGTACGTCTTTTTAGCTTCTAATTTAGCAAGCTACACTACTTCGCAAATATATGGCGTTACAGGTGGCGAGCACATCAACTTATAAGGGGGATGCAAGATGCCGTGGACGAAAACTAATTATCCAGATTCAATGAAAAATTTATCAGAAAAAGTGCGTAATAAAGCAATTGAAATTGCGAACGCACTGCTAGATGAAGGTTACGATGAGGATCGAGCGATTCCCATCGGAATTAGTCAGGCTGAAAAATGGGCCGAAAATCAAGATTAGTATAAATAAAAAAGAGCTGTAATCGTGAAGACTTTGGGTTGGACAAAATAAAATTTGTCGTCAAAGTTCATGATTACAGCTCTTTCAATTAATAACTATTTCCAGTAGTTGTATCGGATTGAGCACCAGTGTCAGCAGCATAATTATAAGCCGTGTAGTTACTTGTTGATCCAGTAGCAGTGCTGTCAGATGAAGTAGCGTTGGCAGCAGCTTGACTGGATTCAGCGGCCGCTGACGCAGCCTCTGCACTTGATTCGGCAGCCGCACTAGCTTCAGCAGCAGCCTCTGCAGAACTAGATTCAGCGGCCGCTTTGGATGCTGATTCAGATTCTGCTTTAGAAGATTCCTCGGCGGCTTTTTCTGCTGCGACTTGAGCAGCTGCTTGTTCAGCGGCAGCCGCTGCAGCTTGGGCGTCCTTAGCAGCCTGTTTATCTTCTTTATTGATGACGGTCTTTAAACTAATAAGTTTAGTTTGTTGGTCAACTGTTTTTTGTGATTTTTGATTTTTACTCATGTCCTTGATAAGCGCTTCTACGGTAGCGACGCTCACGGAAAGGTTGTTTTTACGAGCGTCCATGATAGCCTTGTAACGTTTACCAAGTTTATTAGCTTTGACAACGATGCCACGGACACTTTTTAATCGCTTAGTGTATGTAGTCTTAAACATTGATGGAACGTTTTTGTGCTTTAATGTTTTTAATTGTTGGTCAACTTTTTTAGTAGTAACTTTTAGACCAACGCGTGTTTGTTTGTTGAAAAGATGGTTGTAATTAGATTGAACATCGAAAGCATTTTGTGCTAGAGCTTGCTTGGAACTTAATGAATCAGCTTTTTTACGATTTTTTAAATCACCGATATCAGATTTGATGTTATCCAACTTAGCCTGAGTTACCGAATTTTCCAAATCAGCATGACGATTATCAGTATAAAGTTGGTTGATTTCTTGATCTAATCGATCGGCTTGATGAGATGAAGAAACACGATTGAATCCCCAGAAAATACCACCAATTAATAGTAAAAAAACAACCAATCCACCAGCTAATATAGAATAGCGGCGAATCATGATACTACGATTTCGTCGTTTGACGGTACGGCGCCCCCGATATAGTTCGTCGTCGACATATTGCCCACGATTTTCGTCTTGTGGATTGAGCCATTCTTTAAAATTTTCAATCCATTTTGATACTGTATTTTTCATAAACAAAATCCCCCAAAGACTAGTTACTTAAATAAATCATATTATATGTATAATTATAGTTCATTATACTGTTTTTGAGTTATTTTGAGCAAAGTTTTCCTACATACGCCATAAATCGTATGTAGGGTCTTTTAGTAACTGTTTAGCTACTTTGGTTGAAATAACGGGACTGTCTAGTAATACCTCACTGGTAATAGTGAAAAAATGAGCAGCAAGGTCGACTAAAGTTTCATCTATCGGGAGTAATTCGGGATGTTCTTTGGTTTGAATGCGGTGGTCAATTTGACAGGAAACTTCATTTTTAGGTTTAAGAACGGTCATGCCAAAAATATCGGCGAAACCTTGCATTAAGTCATAAGTTAACTCAGAAATGTGTTTCGCCTTCGTGAGTTTGCTGCAAATCTTGTATTCAGTGAAGGGGACAAGAATTTGTAAACTTTTGTTGCCATCATTAAAATTGAGAAATGAGGAAGACTCGTCTTCGGGGTTGCGGTAGAGATCTTTTAAGCGGTGCGCAAACACCCAGTCTGCAGAGCCACGTGTCGTTCCACCGAGCGGGACAACGCGAAAAGTACCAAAGACAATCGGCCGCGCTTGAGTAATATTAAGATGATCGGTCATCATACGGATGAAAATATCACGACAAGGTTGAGATCGTAAAAAATTACGAATTAATTTTTGTGTAGATTGATCCGTGGTATGAGGCGGACGTTCGGCATCGATAATCAGTGTCTCTCCTGGAACATCCCAATCACTAATATCATGGAGATAAATGGTTGTATCACCACAAATTTTCGCGTTTTTGATGAAAGGTAATTTCCAATTGTTACGATTTTTATCGGTGAAAATTTGCTTAGAGCTGAGCTGCTGAAATTCATCGTAGTAGTTCAGTTTTAGTTCCATCCTAATATAATATCCTCCTAAAAATAATTTTTCGTATAAATGTTAACACGTAGAATGGTAACAAAGAGGAATCTCGTTAACAAGTATAGATTTGAAGTTCGATTTTGTCTGAAGCGTTTTCTTTGGGAGGGTGGTAACGTTTATTTGAGATAAAAAATATTTTTATAGACCAATTAAGTTGAGTTAGATGAGTAATTACTAAATTTAGCGTTCTGATAATATAGATGTAATATATAC